>JAUVJB010000044.1 GCA_030592465.1 Bacteroidota bacterium
GACGATGAAAAGTCTAAACAAAACCCGTGAGGTTTGTTTTTAACCATTAATAAATTAAGTATTCGATATTATCATAGAAGTCAAAACTTCATTATTCATTATTCCTTGTTCTGTATTCATTATTATAAAAAGTAACATCCGCCAGCTGGCGGCCGATAAATTTAATTTCATTCAGCACCTCAAAATAAAATTTAGCCGTTTAGTGAAAATTTCTGAAATAAATGTAATATTATGTTTAAGTTTGCACTTTTTTTTCATAATCTTACAAAGCATAAATTACATAATAAATGATTACAGTTTCAGATTTAAAAATTCAATTTGGCAAGAGAGTGTTGTTCCAAGACGTAAACATGAAATTTACAGCAGGTAACTGCTATGGAGTTATAGGAGCAAACGGTGCAGGGAAATCAACATTTCTAAAAGCAATTTCAGGAGAAATTGACACTAATTCAGGACATATTACCTTGGAACCCGGAGAAAGACTTTCTGTTCTAAATCAAGATCACTTTGCCTTTGACGAATATTCAGTACTTAATACGGTTATTAAAGGTCATTCACAACTTTGGGATATAATGCAAAAAAAAGATGCAATATATGCTAAACCCGATTTTTCTGATGAAGATGGCATAAAAGCAGCCGAATTGGAAGCTGAATTTGCAGATGTAGATGGTTGGAATGCCGAAAGTGATGCTGCAAATTTGTTAAGTAATTTGGGCATTAAAGAAAAATTTCATAACAACTTAATGAGAGATATGAGCGGCACGCAAAAAGTAAGAGTATTGCTCGCTCAGGCTCTTTTTGGTAATCCTGATAATTTGTTGCTTGATGAGCCTACAAACGACCTAGACCTCGAAACTGTAGTATGGTTAGAAAATTATTTGGCTAATTACGAATATACTGTTTTGGTTGTGTCTCACGACAGACATTTTCTCAATGCCATAAGCACACATACTATTGATATTGATTTCGGAAAAATTCAGATGTTTGCAGGAAATTACAGCTTTTGGTACCAAAGTAGTCAGCTGGCATTAAGACAAGTGCAATTACAAAACAAAAAAGCCATAGAAAAGCGTAAAGAATTACAAGAATTTATTGCACGTTTTAGTGCAAATGCTGCTAAATCAAAACAGGCAACAAGTCGAAAAAAAATGATTGAAAAACTTAATATTGAAGATATTAAGCCTTCAACAAGAAAATATCCTGGCATTATTTTTAATCCTGAACGTAAAGCAGGCGATAGAATTCTTGATGTTAGCGAGTTAAGAGCAAGTATTGATGGTAAGATTTTGTTTAAGAATGTAGAATTTACTGCAAACAAAGACGATAAGATAATATTCTTGTCAAAAGATCCCAGGGCAACAACTGTTTTTTTTGAGATAATAAACGGTAATAAAAAAGCTGACGAAGGCACATATCAATGGGGACAAACTATTACATCTTCATATTTACCTTTAGATAATTCAATTTTTTTTAAAAGCAAGTTAAAACTAACCGATTGGCTTTGCCAGTTTTCTAGCGATACTACGGAGTTCTTTATTCGTGGCAACTTAGGAAAAATGTTGTTTTCAGGAGAAGAAATTTATAAACGTGTTAATATTTTATCCGGCGGTGAGAAAATGCGATGTATGCTCTCTATGATGATGCTTGCAAATGCTAATGTGCTGGTGCTAGATACACCTACAAATCATCTCGATTTAGAATCTATTCAAGCATTTAATAATAATTTAATAAAGTTCCCGGGAAATATATTTATGTCATCTCACGATCATGAGTTTATTCAATCTGTTTGTAACAGAATTATTGAACTTACTCCTAACGGTATTATTGATAAAATAATGAATTACAATGAATATATTGTGGATGAAAAAATTAATGCGTTAAGAGAAAAAATGTACAAAGAGCAGAGGAAGGAAACACTACGATATAAAACAGAAAAATCTTTTGCTGAATAAAAGCTCTTACTATCACAGATTTGTTTTTTTTAACATCTGTAAACTACGAAGCCCACATGAATACATATAAAATTGAGTCCACTCCGAAAAATCATTCGATGAATAATTTTATAAAATACGAAGAATTAATTATCCTGATAATCAATTAATTAGCAAATTCATCGTGTGACTAAATTGAAGCTTTTAGACTTTTCGGAGCAGACTCAAAATCAAATAATTTAACGAATAATCCATAATCTGTGGCATTTTTAAATTTTTACAATTTTTCGAAGTTTATTTAAATAATAAATTGAAAAATAATAATTATTTTTACATGAAAATAGGATAAAACATCAACAAAAAAATTAGCTTATAATCTTTTGACAAATAATAAACTAATAAATAGTATAAATATCAATCAAATACAAAATACAAACAGATGAAAAAACTATTTCTAATTTTCCCAATAATATTATTAATTATTACGGGATTTGTTATTAAAAAAAACGATGATAATAAACCGGCAAGAGAAGATAACACGTCAATAGTAAATTTTGATGATTATTTTATTTCAAAGACTTTACGTGTTGATTATTTACTTTCGGGTAATGATAGAGAAGAAACCGTTTTCTTAAATCAATTAAAACAAGAACCATTCTGGGGTGGACCTAAAAAAAATTTAACAAATAAATTTAATTATGGTACATACAGAATTAGAATTTCAGATTCAATTTCAAACAAATTAATTTACTCTTATGGCTTTTGCACTCTGTTTCAAGAATGGCAAACAACTGCCGAAGCAAAAAAATTAAAACGCAGTTTTTACCAAACATCAATTTTTCCCTACCCAAAAAAAACAGTTCGTTTTGAAATTGATAAAAGAGCTTATACAGATGGTAAATTCAATAAAATATTTGAGCTATTTATTAACCCTAAAGATTATTTTATAAATAAAGAGAAGCCAAAATTCTATAAATCAAACAAAATCATTAATTCAGGCGACCCTGCCAATCACGTCGATATTGCATTTGTAGCAGAAGGTTATACAAAGGATGAAATGACAAAATTTAATGACGACGTTAAAAGGATTACAGGTTATTTTTTTAAAACTTCACCCTATAATAAATACAAAGATAAATTTAACATTTATGCAATAGAATCTGCATCAGAAGAATCAGGAACAGACATACCGGGTAAAAACATTTATAAAAATACAATCATAAATTCAAGCTTTTACACATTTGATATTGAACGTTACTTAACAACTTATGACACAAAATCGTTTAGAGATATTGTTGCAAATGTGCCATACGATCAAATCTATATCTTAATAAACAGCACAAAATACGGTGGCGGTGGTTTTTATAATCATTACACAGCCTGCTCTTCAAATAATGTGCTTACCCCATCTGTTTGCATTCACGAATTTGGACATGGTTTTGCAGGATTAGCTGATGAATATTATACATCAGACGTAGCTTATGAAAACTTTTATAATCTTAAAGTTGAACCATGGGAGCCAAACATTACAACCTTAGTTAATTTTGAAAACAAATGGAAAACCATGATTGATAAAAACACACCTGTACCAACTCCGAGAACAAATGAATATAAAAATAAAACAGGAGTATTTGAAGGTGGCGGTTATGTTGCAAAAGGCGTTTACAGTCCTTATCAAAATTGCAGAATGAAATCGAACAAAGCAGACTTATGTCCTGTATGTCAACGGGCTATTTCAAAAATGATTGAGTTTGTTTGTGACAATAATTAAATATATAAAAAAGGAGAAAATATTACATTTCTCCTTTTTTAAAATATATAATGAGTCCACTGTGAAAACTAAAATTAATAATTTTTAGCCGATTAGCGGTTTTGTAATAAACTGATACACAGGCTTATAACGTCCAATCCTCCGTCAGCTGACGGATTAACCGCTTATCGGCTTTTCGGAGAGGACTCTATAATAAAAATTTAAACTATTTCACTTCCCAAGTTTGACCGCTATGTAATAAATCATCAACACATTTTATTTTACTTTCAGACTGAACATCTTTAATTTGTTGTGCAAGTTCATTGGCATAAGTTTCTAAATCAACATTACGAATAACACCGAGTGCAATAGGAAAAGGAGGTTCCATAGTAGCAAGCATAAGATGGATGCCTGAATAATCAAGACCTGAATTATGGACTAATATATTGTCAATAGTAATACCATTTTCACCAATCTTGACAACTTTTAGTTTACTGTCTTCCATGATTAAACCTTTATCATTTTCTTTACCGAAAATCAAAGGTTCACCATCATGAAGAATTATCTGACGGTCTTCTTTATGTTCTTTATCGGAGAAATAACTATGAGCTCCATTATTATAAATCACACAATTTTGTAACACTTCAACAACAGAAGCACCGTCATGTTTAGCAGCTTCTTCAAGTACTTCAGCAGTAAGGTTTACTTTATTGTCCATAGAGCGGGCAAAAAATGTTCCACGAGCACCAATAACTAATGCTCCTGTTTGAAATGGTCTTTCAACAGAACCAAAAGGAGATGTTACTGAAATTTTTCCTTTTGGAGATGTGGGAGAATACTGACCTTTAGTTAAACCATAGATTTGATTATTAAACATAATAAGACAAACATCCATATTACGTCTAATCTCATGAATAAAATGGTTACCACCAATGGCTAGAGAATCACCATCACCTGTAATCTGCCAAACGCTTAATCGTGGGTTTGCCACTTTAGCTCCCGATGCAATAGCACCTGCTCTGCCGTGAATTGTATGAAATCCGTAAGTATTTAC
The DNA here is from genome assembly GCA_030592465.1 of Bacteroidota bacterium. GTDB lineage: Bacteria > Bacteroidota > Bacteroidia > Bacteroidales > B39-G9 > B39-G9. The sequence goes on from JAUVJB010000044.1 coordinate 4,736, forward strand.
ATAATATGGGAATCTTGAAGAACATCCGATACCTGATATACTAACAAATTTCTCATGTTTATAATTCATATCAGCCATAGCTTTTTGTACGGAAACTAATATTGCATGGTCTCCACATCCGGGACACCACTTAACTTCGCCTTTACTTTTAAAATCTTTAAAAGTTAATTTTGTTTGATTATCAGCCATTTTATTTATCCTCCAATAATTTATAAATATTATCTTTCAGTTCTACTACTGTAAAAGGTAAACCTTGAATTTTATTAAATTGCTCATATTTAAACTCTTGAAATTTTATTCTCAAATAATTAGCAAATTGACCTAAATTTAATTCACAAACAATAATCTTCTTAAATTTACTAAGCACATCTGCTGTATTCTTGGGCAAAGGATTAATATAGTTAAAATGAGCTAATGCAACTTTTTGACCTTCTTTATTTACTTCCTTAACAGCAGTTAATAGATGTCCATAAGTACCACCCCAGCCAACAACTAATAAATCAGCATTTTTATTACCTTCAATTTTCAATTCAGGAATATAATTTTCAACTCTTTTAACTTTTTCTTCTCTGAGTTCACTCATTAACTGGTGGTTTTCAGGGACATAAGAAATACTGCCGGTTTCATCTTTTTCTAATCCTCCAAGAGTATGTTCTAAACCTTTAGTACCCGGGATAGCCCATTTTCTAACTAAAGTTTTTTCATCTCGCTTATAAGGTATATATTCTTCACCTTCTTTAGCTATTGGAGGATGAATTTCGGGTAAATCTTTCATGCTTGGTATCTTCCATGGTTCGGTACCATGAGCAAGATAACCATCAGTCAATAAAATAACAGGCACCATGTGTTCTAAAGCAATTTTAGAAGCTTCAAAAGCATAATTGAAACAATTTGAAGGAGTACTAGCTGCAATAACAACAAGCGGGCTCTCTCCACTTCTTCCATAAAGAGCTTGAAATAAATCAGACTGTTCAGTCTTTGTTGGCAAACCGGTTGAAGGACCACCACGCTGAACATCAACAATAACTAAAGGTAATTCAGCCATAACTGCTAAACCTACACCTTCCGTCTTTAATGCTAATCCCGGACCCGAAGTTGTTGTAATAGCTAAATCGCCGGCAAAACTTGCTCCTATTGCCGAACAAACAGCTGCAATTTCGTCTTCGGCTTGAAATGTTTTTACTCCCAAGTCTTTTCTCTGAGATAAATATTGCAAAATATCAGTTGCCGGTGTAATAGGATAAGAACCAACGTATAACTCTAAATGTGCTTTTTCTGCTGCAGCAATAAAACCCCATGAAGTTGCAAGATTGCCATCAATATTTCTATAAATGCCTTTTTCAATTTTAGCAGGCGCTATGTTATGTCGTACTACTGCTTGAATAGTTTCGGCATAATTAAAACCTGTTTTCAGAACTTTATTATTTGCTTCTACGATTGCGGGTTTTGTTTTAAACTTATTTTTTAAAAAGTCATCCGCAACATCAAGTTTTTTATTAAATAACCAACAAACAATGCCAAGAGCGAACATGTTCTTACAACGTAAAACAGTCTTATTATCCAAACCTGAATCTGCTAATGTATTTTTTGTAATTTCAGAAATTGGTGCTTCAATAATTTTAAAATCCTCTAATTTATCTTCTTTAATAGGATCTTTTTCATATCCTGCTCGCAGAATATTTTTCTCAGTAAAGCTTGTTTTATCAATGATAATGGTTCCTCCGTTTTTTAACCATTTTGCATTAGCTTTAAGAGCAGCAGGATTCATTGCTACAAGCACATCAGCAAAATCACCGGCAGTAATAACCTTAGAGTTAGCAATATGCACTTGAAAACCCGACACTCCTCCAACCGTTCCTTGAGGAGCTCTAATTTCTGCAGGATAATCAGGAAATGTAACAATATCATTTCCACTAAAAACTGCAGTGTCAGAAAATAAAGAACCGGTTAATTGCATTCCGTCACCCGAATCTCCCGAGAAACGTATTACAACGTCATCAAGTTCAGCTACGTTTAATTTAGTATCCATATCTATTTAATATTGATTTAATACATATTTAATTTTTACTCAACAAAAGTAAAAAGATATAACTAAGAAAATTAATAAAATAATATTTATTCTGTTTCTTATACAAATGTAATTGATTTTAGAATATGACATGTAAATATTTATTATTTTTTATATGTTAAAAAATATAAAATTTCTACATTTAAAACGTTTGCATAAATTAATTTTAATACTATATTGCATTTTTTTAATTACTATAAACTTTTAAAAATAAAGGGTTTGTGATTTTTCTTTGATATTTGCTTAACTATTTTTATTATTATTTTTATTTTTCCTGTTGTATAAAATTTATAATAAACATCATTACCACTAGTCTCTAAATGATACTTTAATAGTTGTGCTTGAGTTTGCTTTGCAACAGCAATTGAAGGATTGATAATTGTTGCTGTATTTCCAACAATTTTTTTAATTCTATTATATAGAAAAGGATAATGAGTACAACCAAGAACAATCTGGTCAACATTATTGTTAATCATTGGTTCTATGTACTGTCTTAATAATACTTCGGCTTCGTTTGTGTCAGCTTTAAAATTTTCGACCATTTCTACAAGCCCAACACCTATTTGAATATTCGTTTCAATATTATCAGCATATTTCCGGCTTGTTTCTTTAAACAACTTTCCATTAAAAGTTCCTTGAGTAGCTAAAATACCTATGTGACCGGTTTTGGAATTTGATGCTGCAGGTTTCACAGCCGGTTCCATTCCAATAAACGGAACATTATAATTTTTTCTCAAAAAATCAATAGCAGCGGCAGTAGCAGTATTACAAGCAACAACAATAATTTTACATTGTTGAGACAATAAAAATTCTACATTTTTTTTTGAAAAATTAATAATTTCTTTGTCCGATTTAGAACCATAAGGGCAATTTTTACTGTCTGCAAAATAAACTATTGATTCATTTGGTAAAATATTTATTAATTCTTTCCAAACAGTTAATCCTCCCACTCCTGAATCAAATATTCCAATAGGTCTTGAATCTGCCATACTCATAAAAAAATGGTTCTTTCTTAATTTAAGCGGGTAATCAAATTTGCCACCCTGCTTCCTTTTAAAGGCTAAAGGCTAAAGTAAAAAGGATAGAGTAAAAAGGTTAAAGTAAAAAGTATTTCAAAATTATTTTTTTCTATATATTTTTTTCTTTTTTTTTACTTTATACTTTGAATTTTTTAGCCTTTAGCCTTTTTACTTTATTCTCATATACACTACAAGTAGTGTTCCCTTTTATTTTCAACGAGTTGAATGTAGCTTTTACCCGCTCTAAATCATACAGAACCAAAAAAACAAAGACCATCTTTAGATGGTCTTTTAAAAATAAAAATTATTATTGTATTGCCAACTTCTTTTTAACAAGAGTCGTAACATCCTGACTATCATCAGACCAGTATAGAATAACGCCTGCACTTGTATCGAAAATATAAGTAAAGCCATTTTCAGTAGCCACATCTTTAATAGCATTACGGGCTTTTTCAATTATTGGTTGCATCAAATCATTTTCCTTTTTTTGTAAATCTTGTTGAGCTGTTTGCTGAAATGTTTGAACTCTTTGATACAAACTTTGTAACTCATCTTCTTTTGTTTGTCTAATTAAATCACTAATTGTGTCTTTTTGAGCAACATAATCTTGTTGTTTGTTTTGCAACTCTTTTTGCATTTCACCCAATTGATCTTCAAGCTGTTTTGCATATTTTTGCAAAGTTGTTTTTGCTTGCTCTCTTTCAGGCATTGCCTGAATTAATTGAGAAGCATCAATATGTCCAAACTTATACTTTTGTGCAAAAGTATTTGAACTTAAAAATAAAACTGTAATTAAAATTAATACACTAAACTTTTTCATTATTTAAATTGTTATTTTTTTAAGGTTAGATGCAACCCACATCTTGTCTATATAATTTATCGACAATTTTTCCTAATACGGAATTTAAAACATCTCCCTTAAAATTAAACATAAATTTTTATGTGAGTTTAAAATTATTTACAAATATAAAAATTAATTTCCAAATCCAAGCTTTTTTAAAACCTCATCACTTTTATCGTATTTCAGGTCAGTATATAACATACTTAAACTTCCTGAGCTATCAAATATTACTGCATAATTGCTTTCAACAGCAATTTCTTTAACAGCATTAAAAATATCATCTTGTATTGGTTTAATAAGCTCTTGTCGTTTTTTAAAAAGATCTCCATTTTGTCCAAAACGTTTATTTTGCAAATCTCTAACTTTTTTTTCTTTACTTGCAATTTGTTCTTGTCTATCAGCTTTCATATCATCGGTTAACAATACTTCTTCTGCTTGATACTCTTTATACATTTTGTCAATATCATTATATAAATCTTCAATTTCTTTTTGCCATTCGGAAGAAATAAGATTTAACTGTTCCTGAGCTGATTCATATTTTGGAATATTACTCAATATATAATCTGTATTAACATAAGCATACTTTTGAGAAAAAGAAATACTAACAGAAAATAAAACAATACTTAATAAAAAAACTAACTTTTTCATCTGTTTATATTTTTGTATTCGGTTGACATTTAGTTATTTATTCCACATACTATGGATTAGTCATTGATTGTTATTAATTGTTATTAATTGTTATTAATTGTTATTAATTGTCATTAATTGTCATTAATAGTCATTAATAGTCATTAATAGTCATTAATAGTCATTACTTTTTATTTCTAATTTCATTCCCCTACACACTATGCTTTTCAACGGGAAACATTAAACATTAAACTTTCAACTCTAAAACCTTTGTCCAATTGAAAATGCGAATTGACCTTTATTAGCATCCGGTTGTCCCGGAATCTCATCAAATCCATAACCCCAATCAATACCCAGCATACCAAGCATTGGTAAAAAGAATTTAACACCAACACCTGCAGAACGTTTCACATTAAACGGATTATATTGCTTAACATCATACCATGCATTACCTGCTTCACAAAACACCAAAGCATATATTGTTGCCGATGCGCTTAAAGATATTGGATATCGTATTTCGGTGGTATATTTTGTGTAAACATAACCTCCATCACCGGGTGTTAATGAACCTGTATTATTACGCCCATTATCGTAACCTCTTAAAGCTATTGTTTCAGTTCCATACATATTATAACCTGACAAACCATCACCGCCAAGTTGGAAACTTTCAAATGGAGAGGGTCCAATAGTTTTATTATAATAACCCAAATATCCAATCTCTGCATTTGTATATAAAACTAATTTATCTATTAGAGTTGTGTACCACGCTGATTTGAATTTCCATTTATGATACTCAATCCAATTATATTTCTCATCAGTATCAAGGTTAGTATAATCTTTATTATTAAACAGTGAATATGGTGGTGTTAATTGTAAAGTAAATGAAAATAATGAACCACGACGAGGATAAATAGGGTAATCAACAGAATTTCTTGAAAAAGTTGTACCTAGGCTTATATTATTTGATGTTCCATTAGAAAATAGTTTATAAAGATTGTAATTATGCAAATCGTAGCGTTGATAAGAAATACTATTAGATAAAAGGAAAAAATCGTCAGGCCATTGAAGTCTTCTTCCAAGACCTACCGAAGCACCTGAAACTTTCATGCGCTGGTCGGTTTCATAAAGATAGTTACCAAGAGTTCTAATTGTATGATAAACTGAAACAGAAAATGAATTAGGTTTTTTACCGCCTAACCATGGCTCAACAAACGTCATGCTATATGCTTGATAAAATGTTCCATTTGTTTGTGCCCGAACAGATAATTGTTGTCCGTCACCTGATGGTAAAGGACGATAAGCTTTTAAGTTAAATATATTTCGTGCTGAGAAATTATTGAAAGTTAATCCTAAGGTACCTATTACCATACCTCCTCCCCAACCACCTGATAGTTCTATTTGGTCTGATGCTTTTTCTTCAACAACATATTCAATATCTACTGTACCATTAGCAGGATCCGGTACGGGGCGCACATCTAATTTTTCAGGGTCAAAATAACCAAGTTGTGCCAATTCCCTGTTTGTTCGTATAATATCTGAACGACTAAATAATTGCCCGGGTTTTGTTCTAATTTCTCGTCTGGCAACATGGTCGTGTGTTCGAGTGTTTCCTGTAACTGTTACTTTATTAATTCTGGCTTGTTTTCCTTCATAAATTCGCAATTCAATATCAATAGAATCATTTTCTACCATTACCTCTACCGGAGTAACTGAAAAAAATAAGTAACCATGATCCAAATACAATGAACTAACAGCATTTTCATCAACATATAGTTTATTATTTAAAATTGATTCGTCATAAACATCTCCTTTCTTAATGCCGAGAACTTGATTTAAAAAATCGCTGTTATATTTAGTATTTCCTACCCAAGTAATATTTCTAAAAAAATATTTATCTCCTTCTTCAATTTTAATGTTTACTTGAATAGTTTTATCATCATAAGTATAAACAGTATCACTAATAATTTTGGCATCACGATATCCGTTTTCATTATATTTAGCAATAACTTTATTTTTATCACCTTCATAATTAGAGCTTATAAATTTCGAGGCTTTAAATAAATGATACCATTTTTTTTCTTTTGTCTCTTTCATTGCTCTTTTTAATTTCCCGTTTGATAAAACATTGTTTCCTTCAAAAGCAATACTATGAATTTTAACCTTATTTTTCTGTTCAACATTAATTGTAAGAATAACACTATTCCCCATTAAAGTATCCTCTTTTTGAGAAATATTGACTTGAGTATTTAAAAATCCTTTATTAATATAATATCCTTTAATTGTATTAATCGTATTATTAATAACATTATCAGTAACCTGACTACCTCTAATTAATTTTATTTTATCTCGTAAATCGCTTGCTTCACTTTTCTTTACACCTGAAAAAGAAAACTTAGACAACCTTGGTCTTTCTTGTAAATAAATATCAAAAAAAACTTTATCGTCAATAATTTTAGTAACATAAATTTTGATGTCAGAAAATAGACCTTGTTTCCAAAGTTTATTAATAGCATCGGTAATTTCTTCTCCCGGGACAGAAATTACATTTCCAATTTTTAAACCGGATAAATGAATTAAAGCATTATGATCCAAATATTTAACTCCTGAAATAGTTATTCCGCCTATTTCATATTTTTTAGGATTTGCATAATCAATTGAAGATAACTTTGGATTTATTGTTTCTTGTGAAAATAAATTTAAGCTTAAAATTAACAGAATAAAAATAAAAATACTTTTTCTTGGCATTCTAAATATATTAAAAAATTTAATTAATTTGTTCACTTATTTTTCCGAAACGTCGTTCACGATTTTGAAAATTATAGACAGCTTCATAGAAATCTTCCTTTTCAAAATCAGGCCACAATATTTCAGTAAAATATAATTCAGAGTATGCAATTTGCCATAATAAAAAATTGCTTATGCGATACTCACCACTTGTTCTAATTAACAATTCGGGGTCGGGTATTTGTGCTGTTGTTAAAAATTTATTAAATAATTCATTATTAATATCCTTGACACTAATATTTTTTTGTTCAATTTGACTGGCAATCATTTTAACAGCATTAATAATTTCCCAACGAGAACTATAACTAAGAGCTATTATAAGTGTTAAACCTGTATTATTTTTTGTCTTATTAACAATTTCATTCATTTTTCGATTTACTTTCTTAGGCAAATCATCTAAATTACCAATAGTTAATAAACGAACATTATTTTTAATTAGTGTATTTATTTCAGAATTTATTGTCGAAACCAATAACATCATTAAAGCATTTATTTCGGCTTTAGGTCTATTCCAATTTTCGGTAGAAAAGGCATATAGTGTTAAATAATCAATACCTGTTTCGTCGGCTGCATCAACAATTTTATGTACTGTTTCAACACCTTTTTTATGTCCAAAGATTCGTGCTTTCCCTCTTTTCTTAGCCCATCTGCCATTACCATCCATAATAATAGCAACATGCTTTGGCAACTTTTCTTTAATAAGTTTCTCTTTAAAAGACATAGATTAATTTTTTCTTGGGGCAAATTTAATCAAAAGCAGGACATTTTGTATAGGTTTTGAATTTATATGTTAAAAAAATTCCTACTATTGAATACCAATCTTTGTCATGTTGGTACCCAACTTGCTTTTGTGTGGGGCTTGGAGGTGGATATTCATAGTCAATATCATCGCGAAAAGTTTTTCTAAAGTTCCATTCTGCTCCTATTGCAATTTGTTTGTTAATGTTATATCGAAAACCTAATCCAAAAGGAATGGCAAGATTATCAAGAATACCACCAATGGTAAAATCTTTTAAAAAATAAGTAACTCCTGCAGTAACAAAAGGAGTATAATTTTTTTTTCTGCTAGTTGGATCGCAAGGTAAAAAATTAAATTCAGCTTGAAGAGTGATATCAAGTATACTTGTATTCATTGTTTGTGCTCTTGTTCTCTGATATTGGCTGTCAAAATCCATATCATCAGCCGACAGATTTGTGTAAATAACATTTGCTCTGGCTGAATAACGAGGATTTATATCGTAACGATAAAATGCACCATAAGCAAATTTAGTTTTATAAAATTGGTTCGATGTATTAATTTCTCCTAAATAATAAGCTCTGCCCAAAGAGATGCCTACAACTGCATTTCTTTGGGCTTGAGAAAAAGTATAAATAAACATTAAGAAAAATAATATATATATTTTCTTCATAAATTTTTTTTTATTTACAACTGAGTAAGTCTAAAAGCTACTCAATATACCGTAGTGCTTTTCGTAAATAACGTAAAAATATATTTTAATTTACTGATTATCAATAAACTAAAACGCGTTGGAAAATCATACGAATGTTCATTAGACTTTTCATCGTCCGCCAGCTGGCGGACGTTTCCAAGTGTTTATAGACTGAACTCATAAATTTATCAAAACAACTCTTCAATTAAACGATTTATTAATAAGAATTATTTTATATTTACAACTGTATATTAATATTAGTAAAATTTAAAATGTTGGACTAAACTTAGGTAATCCTCTTCTTCCTGTTTTAAGTTTGCGAGAAATATTAAATAAAAAAAATTGATAAGTATCAATAAAAGGTCCTCCTTTAGTGCTGCCACCCGATGTATAACCCGGTTGAATATTATCAAGAGGATGTCCTCTAAACGATAAAGCAGCAGCTTCTTCACCATAAGCATTATAGATTACGTGAGTATCATAATATTTTCCTCCAACATCATCAATATAATCAGTAAAAGTATATCTATAACCGGCTTCAAAACCTAAATAAGTATAGTCAGCAATTTTATATTTAAACCCTATACCAAAAGGAATTGTTAATGCAATTCTATGATACTTTTTTCCTCCTCCGGGCAAGTCTTGTCCTTCAGTACAAAAAGGTTGCAAACTATGCCACTCACCTTTATATTTTCCTTTAGGATTAAAATAAAAGCCACCAACTCCAACAAAAAGATAAGTAGGTATATTAATATTACTAAATCTACTACGAGAACGACGAATATGATAATAAATATTCCTTTTACGTTTTTCTTTAATTATTGAAAATTCAATTTGTGAAGAAGTCTCAATAATCATAGTTTTAAAATTAAGATTTCTACCGTACCAAGCAGCGCCTTTCTCATGGTCACTTGCAGTTAACAAACCATACATCAAATTAAGACGAACACTTAATCGATCATCAAAATAATACCTTCCTCCAACAAAAACCACAGGGCGTGTTGATGTTAAGTGAAACCAATAATATTGACTTAGTCCTTTATTGACAGGTGCTCCAACGTCTCCGTTAAAATTTGTAAAACCCAAACCATATACTAGTTCATAGGGTTTCTTTTTCCAACGTTGTCCAAATGATAAATATGGAAGTAATAAAAAAACAAATAATATATATATAGATATTCTTTTTATCATAACAAACTTTACAAGAATGTATTTACAATAATACGAAAAAAAATGGTTATATAAAATTTAAAATTTCTGCATACCATTACGTCCTGTATATAATTTATACGAAATTGATACAACAGTAAACATGTAGTAGTCATTACTATTCGGATTGCCACGTTGGTCACCAGCTTGGTAAACATACCCGTTTATCTCTCCTAAACCAGGGTTTGATAGACGACCTGCTAAATCTCCACGTTCTTGAACCAACCAATCTTTATCTACATAAGTTGTACTAACATCATCAATATAATCGGTAAAGGTAAAACGACCTCCATATTCTAATCCTATACTCATTTTTGAATTAATTGCATACTTAAAACCTATTCCAATAGGTATTGCAACCTGAACGCGATGATATTTCTTACGTGTTTCAATTAAGCCTTGCCCTTCAGTGCACAGCGGTTGTAATGAATGCCATTTACCGTCACCACCCGGGCTATCATCTTTACCACGTGGATTAAACCAAAAGCCGGATATTCCTGCAAAGACATAAATATTAATATTCAAATCTCGCAAACTAAATTTTCTTGATCTCCTTAAGCTATACCTATGCTTAATTTGTTCTTTAATAATTGAGAATTCAAGCTGCGAGCCTAATTCAACAATAGGAGAACGGAATTTAAGATTTCTATCGTGTCGATAAATATTATTCGTTTTGGAATCGTCACCGTGAAAATATCCATAAGATAAAGCAACTTTAACAGCTAACGGCTCTAAAATTTTATACCGCACGCCAGCATTAAAAAGAGGTCGTGATTGTGAAAATTGTAAATCATGGTAATAATCTTGACCGGCTTTGCTCGATCCTCCTAATTCTCCCAAAAAATTAGCGACACCAATACCACCAATTAATTCGTATCGTGTTCTTTTCCAACGTCGTCGTTGTGCTTTTGTAACCGGTGGGATTAAAAAAAGTATAATTAGAAATAATAAGAATTGATTTTTCATTATTTTCATTATTTTTATTTTTTCAAAACTATTTACTGTAAATGTAAAAATAACAATATTTAACTTTTAATCAAAAAGCATAAGGGTTTTTTAAAAAAAAATCAATAAACGTGCTAAAATATTGTATGAATTGCTTAATTTCGTTTATCAATGCCC
>JAUVJB010000160.1 GCA_030592465.1 Bacteroidota bacterium
TGTTAATAATATCAAATATCATCTATTTTAAAAATTTCAATAGAAATTTTTTTATTATAAGTGTAGTAATATTTATTGTATTCACTTTAGTGAATAATTTTTATTTTTCAAGTTATATTCTAAATCATTATTCGGGATACGGTCTTAACAACCAAAACTTTAACGTTTTAAAACTAATTGGCATATTTTCTTGTTTGGCAACAATTGTAATAGCTGCTATCAATTTTATAACAATAAGAAACCTGAAAAAAAGAAAAAAAATAAGATAAAAATTTTTTATTAACATTTTTTTTTATACTTTAGAAAATAATTTTTAATATTACTAATATTTTATATTTTTGAATTAAAATATTATCAAGATATGAATATTGAACCATTAATTATTGAAGCAACAGCAAAAACACCGAAAATAGTTTTCGATCCTGTAGCTAATTTTTTTGAAATATCCGGTCGTTCTTTACCTGAGAATGTTGTAAAAACATACAATCCGGTTCTAAAATGGATTGATGCTTATATTGATAAAATCACTACTCCCATTGAGATAAATTTTCGAATGGACTATCTTAATTCTGCTTCGGCAAAAATGGTTTCGTTAATATTAACAAAATTTGAAGAATTCTACCAATCCGGCAATAAAATTCAGGTCAATTGGTATTATTTTTTTGATGATGATGACATTCAATCTGAAGGAGAAATATATGCCATGCTAAAAAAACTGCCTATTAAACTAATTGGAATTAAAGACGAAGATTAACTCTCATAAATTGCAAACTTCCAAATTATTAAAATTGTTCTCACAGCATCCTTTTTTTGGTCAGATTACTAAAAAGTTAGAAGAACAAACAATATCTAATATCCACTTAACGGGATTAAATGGATCGTTAAAATCTATTGTATGTGCTCAAACCTATCTAAATTTCAAAAACACTTATATTGTTATTCTTTCCGATAGAGAAGAAGCTGCTTATTTTTTTAATGACTTAACGCATCTTATTAATGATAAAAATGTTCTGTTTTTTCCATCTTCATATAAACGCTCAATACAATATAAGCAACTCGAAACTTCAAACATTGTTATAAAGACCGAAGTTTTAGATAAAATATCTTCAAACAAAAATGTTATTGTTGTTACATATCCTGAAGCTATTGTTGAAAAAGTTATTACCAAAAGCAATCTGAAAAATAACACCTTGCAATTACAAATTGGTGAAAAAGTTTCAATTGATTTTATAAATGATGTTTTAAACGAATATAATTTTGAAAGAACCGACTTTGTTTATAAACCCGGTCAATTTTCAATCAGAGGAAGCATAATTGATGTTTTTTCTTTTTCAGACGAAAACCCTTTTCGAATTGATTTTTTTGGCGATGAAGTTGAAACAATACGAAGCTTTGATGTTGAAAATCAACTATCTAAAGAAAATCTTAAAAAAATTAGGATTATCCCTAATATTCAGGAGGAAAGTGTTAATGATAAATGGGAATCAATTTTTGACTTTATTTCAAAAAAATCAATAATATTTACTAACAACGTTCAGTTTATTTCAGACAGATTAGATTATATATATGATAAAACAATAAATGATATTGACAACTCCTCAAATATTAAACAACAAATTATTGCGGGACAATCATTAATAAAAAAATTACAATCATTTTCAGTTATTGAGTTTAGTAAAAAAAATTATTTCACACCCAATCTAAATATTAATTTCAATACTTCTGTTCAACCAAATTTTAACAAAAATTTTGAGTTGTTAAGCGAAAATATTTATGAGAATATCTTAAAAGGATACAAAATATTTATTATTTCTGAAAATGAACAACAGATTAACAGGTTAAATTCAATTTTCGAAGAAATTAATTCAGACATTAGCTTCACTCCTCTCTATATTAATTTACACGAAGGTTTTGTCGATAATGACCTAAAAATTTGCTGTTACACCGACCACCAAATATTTAACAGATACCATAAATTTAATTTAAAAAGCAATTTTATAAAAAAACAATCAATATCAATAAATGAAATAACAGACTTACATCCCGGAGACTATGTGGTACATATTGATCATGGTATTGGCAGATTTGGAGGTTTAGAAAAAATTGAGATAAACGGCAAAACACAAGAAACTATAAAACTTGTTTATAAAGACAATGATACTTTATATGTAAGTATTCACTCTTTACATCGAATTTCAAAATACAAAGGTAAAGAAGGTTTGCCTCCAAAAATATACAAATTAGGTTCGGGTGCATGGCAAAAATTAAAACTTAACACAAAGAAAAAAGTAAAAGATATTGCCAAAGATCTAATTATATTATACGCAAAACGCAAACAACAAAAAGGATTTCAATTCTCTGCAGACTCATATATGAACCGTGAACTTGAAGCTTCATTTTTTTACGAAGACACACCCGATCAAATTAAAGCCACTCAAGATGTCAGACAAGATATGGAAACTGATGCACCTATGGACAGACTGATTTGCGGAGATGTTGGTTTTGGCAAAACTGAAATTGCTATTCGCGCAGCTTTTAAAGCTGTTGCAGACAATAAACAAGTTGCAATATTAGTACCCACAACCATTCTCGCTCTCCAGCATTTTACTACATTTTCCGAAAGATTAAAAAATTTCCCCTGCACTATTGATTACATCAATCGTTTAAAAACACCAAAAGCTCAAAAAGAAACTATTAAAAAACTATCGGAAGGTAAAGTTGACATAATAATAGGTACACATCGATTGCTTAGTAAAGATATTAAATTTAAAGACCTTGGTTTATTTATTATTGACGAGGAACAGAAATTTGGCGTTTCTGCCAAAGAAAAATTAAAACAAATAAAATTAAATGTTGACACATTAACTTTAACAGCCACACCAATACCCCGCACATTACAATTCTCTCTAATGGGATCACGAGATTTATCAATTATTAATACACCTCCTCCCAATCGTCATCCAATATTAACCGAATTACATACTTTTAGTGAAGATATTATTAAAGAAGCAATCCTTTATGAAGTTGACCGAAATGGACAAGTTTTTTTTATTAATAATCACATACAGAACATTGAAGAAATAAAAATTCTTATTAACAGAATATGCCCAAATGTTAGAACCATAATTGCTCATGGGCAAATGAAGAGCCATGAACTGGAAAAAACAATGCTTAATTTTATAACCGGTGAATTTGATGTATTAATTGCTACAACAATTATAGAATCAGGTATTGATATTCCTAACGCAAATACAATTATTATAAATAATGCACAAAATTATGGTTTAAGCGACCTTCACCAATTACGCGGAAGAGTGGGACGTTCAAATAAAAAAGCATTTTGTTATTTACTTGCACCTCCACTTTCATTATTATCAGACGAAGCGAGAAGACGATTAACTGCTATTGAAAATTACTCGGAATTAGGCAGTGGGCTTAATATTGCCTTACAAGACCTCGACATTAGGGGTGCAGGCAACATGCTTGGCGGCGAACAAAGCGGGTTTATTGCCGATATTGGTTTTGAGACTTTTAATAAAATACTAAACGAAGCCATACAGGAACTTAAAGAAAATGAATTCAAAAATCAATTTACAAGCAGTATTAGTAAAGAGCAAGCCCAAACAACACAAACCAACAACAATAAGCATGAATTGGAAAATTTTATTTTCGTAAAAGATTGTCATATCGACACAGACCTCGAATTATTATTCCCTGACTACTACATCCCTAACATCAGCGAACGAATAAAATTATATCGCGAATTAGATAATATAGATAATGAAAAGAGCTTATTAGAATTTGAGGCAAAATTAATCGATCGTTTTGGAAAAATACCAAGACAAAGCATTGAACTATTAAATATTGTACGCTTACGATGGGCTGCTATTAAACTTGGTATTGAAAAAATTGTACTAAAAAATAACAAATTAATAATTTACTTTATTTCAAATCAAACCTCACCCTTTTATCAATCAGACACATTCATGTCAATTCTTAATTTTGTACAAAAACAAAAAAGCAATTGCAAAATGCAAGAAAAAAATAATAAACTATCTCTTACTTTCGAAAACATCACGGAAATTCCTCAAGCAATATCGACTTTACACAAAATTCTATAATTGATTAACAACTATTTAATCAAAAATTTATTTCATTAAAACATTTTTCTTATTTTTGCCAAGAATATTTATTAATAATCTTTGTCAAAAAAAAATTATAGAATTGCTTAAAAATAAAAATATATTAGATTTGTTTTTATATGATTTATCAACATTCTTTTATGATAAGGACTATCAAAAAGTTTCTTGTGAGGAAATTCAAGGTCATTTCATGATTGAGTATGAAAAAATTTTACCTTGTACAGAATTAAACATATTCGATAAAGTGCGTTTCCGCGTTTTTAACGACAAAGAAAATATTATCGGAAGCAATCATATTAATGTTACTTTATTTAATGACGGTATCATACTAACAAATAGCGAAGTTAAAAATATTGTTAATAAATTATATAATATTTACGGCAAAGACGATAATAATAAAGGGGAATGGACTAAAGAAGACGAACTTGACGTTAAAGCAAATATTTTTGGTCGAGTTTGGACACTCGGACAAGGTTTAAACGTTTACTCAATCAGCATAAGTATCAGCCCTTACAAAGAATTGTTGTTAAACATATTATTTTTCACTAACTTACTTAAACAAATAGGTAAATTATAAACATATTGTTAAATTGATAAATTGTTATATTGTTATTTAATAGTCATTGATAGTCATTTAAAATACTAAGTCATAATAAGTTTATTTTCAATCCGCCAGCTGGCGGACGTGTCCGACTACTGGCGGATGTCTTTGTGCCTTCGTGGCAAGAAAAAATAAAACCTTGTGGCAAAAAAAAACTTTTCGGAAAGGTCTCAAATATTGAATATTAAACTGTGAACGGTTACTAAAAATTATAACAATCGCATGAATCTCTTGTTTGATTTAGGAAACACAAACTTAAAAATTGCTGTTTATAACAACAATAAAACGGTTGAAACACAATCATTTAGGGATATTCAAATTAACGATATAAAAAAATTAAAAAGCACATACCCTATTAATAATGTAATACTATCATCTGTGATTTATTACAAAAATGAAATAAAAAATTATTTACAAAACAACTTTAGAAATTTTATTGAACTTAATTCAGAAACACCCATTCCTATTGAAATAACATATAAAACCAAACAAACATTAGGAAACGACAGAATAGCAACAGCAGTAGGTGCTAACAATATTTTCAGAAACAACAACGTTCTAATCATTGACATTGGCACTGCTATTACTTTTGATTTAATTAACAGCAAAAATCAATTTATTGGAGGGAATATTTCTCCGGGTGCAACATTAAGGCTTAAAACACTTCATGAACATACAAAAAAATTGCCATTAGTACTAAAAAACGAAAATTTTAAATTAATTGGTAACGACACAAATAAAGCAATTTTATTTGGAGTAGAAAATGGCATACTATTTGAAATACAAGGTTATATAAATCGTTTACAAAAGGAATATAAAAATTTAAAAATAATTTTAACCGGTGGAGACGTATTTTTATTTGAAAAAAAGATAAAAAGTCCCATCTTTGTAAAATCAAATTTATTATTTCACGGATTAAACAGAATACTAAATTATAATGTTAAAGACAATTAAACTATTTTTCGCAATATCGTTATTACTAGTAAATTTTAATTTATTGGCACAGAATAATACAAGCTCACCTTACTCACAATTTGGGATTGGAGACATTGTTAACAAAGGCTTTGGCCAAAATACGGCAATGGGAGGAATTGGAATAGGCATGCGATCAGATTTTAATCAAAACAATATTAATCCTGCATCACTAAGTGCACTTCCAATACAACGTTTTAAATTTCAAATTGGATTAAAAGACAAAATAACAAGATTTAAATCGTCAGAAGATGAAAAAATTTACAGTAATGTCAATTTTGATTATATTGCAATGTGGTTTAGGGTTACAAAGTGGTGGTACTCCAGTTTTGGATTCAATCCTTTTAGTAATGTAGGTTATAATATTTTAGATACTATAAACGATCCAAATATTGGAAAAATTGAAACATATTTTTACGGGTCAGGCGGTATTAATCAATTTTACTGGAGTAATGCCTTTAAATTTACCAAACATTTATCAGTCGGCATCAATGCATCATATCTTCATGGGGCTTTAACTCAAACCAGAACAGTTATTTTTGTTGATGACTATCATGCTGTAAACACTCAAAGCGAAAAAGAGATTAATATTAACGATTTTTATTTTAATTATGGTATTCAATATTACAACCAATTTAACAATAATTACTCATATACTCTTGGTTTAACATTTGATAATAAAACAGATATTGATACAAAAAACAATATTCTAACCGGTTCAACATATGGAAAATTTACAAATTCAATTCATGATAATATATTAGTTGACACCATTAAAATTGCCGAAAATCAAAAAGGTTCTTTTACAATACCAACTAACTTAGGAGTAGGTTTTAGTATTAAAAAAAATGATAAATTTATTATTGGTGCCGATTACTCAACACAAGATTGGTCGTCAACAAAATTTTTAGGCAAGACAGATTCATTAGCAAACAGCAACACTTTCAAATTTGGCGTTGAGTACACACCTGACCGGAGTTCAATTACATCTGCATACAAAAGGTTTCATTATCGTTTTGGCGGTCATTATTCAAATACATATATCAAAATATATGATGAGCAATTAAAAGATTTTGGTATTAGTTTTGGACTTGGCATCCCTTTAAGGAAAACAAACACATTAGTAAATGTATCATTTGAATTTGGACAAAGAGGCACATTAAATAATAATTTGATAAAAGAAAATTATGGAATTTTAAGATTAA
>JAUVJB010000120.1 GCA_030592465.1 Bacteroidota bacterium
AAAAAGCCACAATACTGCTTGTTGTAATAATTAATATTAGAATAATTTTTTTCATTTTCTTGTTTTCAGACTTTCCAAGTTTAAAAACTTGGGAAGTCTCATAATTTAAAACTCTTCTATCTCTTTTATTAAAAATTTAAGCTCTTTTTTATAATCAGCATTATCTTTTAATGCCTTATTTATAATACTTAAATACCATTGTGGCGTTGTTGTTTGGGTTAAACTTTCAGGTTTTTCAATTTTTATTTTATAGCGTCGCTGCATTATTTCTCCAATTGTTTTTTGTAAAGTTTCCAAACCTAATTCGTCCTCTGTTGTATATTCTCCATCTAAAATAGTAACTTTTTCACCATTTATAATAGTATCTCTTTCTCCAATTCTTGCTTTAAATAATGCAACTTTTATTAAACAATTCAAATCATTAACAGTTAGGCTATCTTGTATTTTTTCTATAAACATAGAAAAAAAACCGAATTTGTAATTTTTAACCAAATAAATAGTTAATTGTTTGTTATGAATTAAAATAAAACTCTCAAATAAATTACGCCATTTATCTAAACTTCCTCGTTTAGGAGCAATTACATTTTTAATATTTTCATCAATGTAATTTTTAATACTATCATTACCAATAGTTGCATATACATCGTTAAGTGTTATGTTTTTAATATCGGTTCTCGTTTGAGAAAAAGCCACAATACTGCTTGTTGTAATAATTAATATTAGAATAATTTTTTTCATTTTTACATATATTTTAATTGTTATTAAATTCTGTTCTGCTGTTATTGTCTATCATCTGTAACCGAAAAAACAGGATTTAATTCTATTTCAGCACCTCTGATTAAACAAATTGGCTGACTTGTAATTATTTCTTTATTATTCATTATTTCTCTTTTCCATTGTGCACCCGTATAAAATTCGGGTGAATTCATACTAGGATTTCCATTGCTATCTGCAACCCAAACTCCTTCCGTTTTAACCAACGGACCTGGAAAACCATTACCCCGTTCGGCGTAGGCTATGCCTACGTCGTAATATTTATGTAGCTAAACTACCTTATACTTCTGTTAATTCTAATAAGACCTGCAGGCTTTTATTCAAGTATATTTTTGAACATTTTATTAAACTCTGTTTCTTTTAAAATTACTTTTATTTGTGGAAAAGGTACTGTTTTATCGATTCTTTCGACGTTTGAAAAGAATATTAAACGGTTATTGTCCCTGTCTTCGATAAAAAGATGTTTTCCAAATAATTTACGTGTGTAATTTTGAATATCTATCTGTCCTGTTTTATGTATTGCACTATCCCCGAGATAATAGATGCCGCCATGATGCTGGTTTATTAAAAACACATTATTATCCTGCAGGATAGCTCTAAAATGTCCTTTAAAAAACAAACTATCGTTTATTGAATTAAAAACGTGTTTTTTCCCTGAAGGCAGGTACTCCCTGAATATAAACTTTTTATAAAAACCAACTTTTTTCATGTTAAATGTATCGGTTACAACAGAATCACAGGTATATTTTATTATTTCTTCCCAGTCTGATATTTCAGATTTTACCCCCAACGCAGGGTAATTATATTTCCATTTTGTAAGTTGTTTATCATCCCTGATATAAAACTCATAAATGTTTTCACCAACATGTGTAAAATCAAATGTAAAAATTCTGTCTTTTAATGATGCCCGATAATCCTTCTGACTAAATTGTAAATAATTCAATAAATGTTTAAATACATCAATATCACGAAAATTTTTCTTATAGGATTCTTCATTACTTTCTTTGAGAAAAACTAATCTTCTTTCTTCAACATCAGGATATTGCTTGACGAATTCAATAGCCTCTTGTTTTCTATCTGCAATCATTGCAATTGTGTCTTTTTGTTCTAAAAAATCAAATCTCAAACTACCCCCCCCAGTGTAAGCGAATGCTTGATGTTACACTTGTTCTTAAAACTGTTGTGTCATTAATATCCCAGCAAAATGGCAAATCTATATATGTAATATTTACTGAAGTTAATACAGTAACTTTTGGAGTATTTTTAATACTAAGATCTTTGCATATAATGAAATTACTACTATCAAATACAACTATATTCATTAGTTCTCCTATAGTTGAGAATTCGTTATAAATGCAGTTGTTTAATATTATTGCTTTATCAATTACAATATTTTGTGCAAAGCTGGTTTGAACAAGAAATAATAGTATAATAAAATATTTATTCATAACTTTTTTAATTAGATTTTATATCTGTAATTTCATTTTTATTTTTTCTAAAATATCTCCTATAAACACCAACAACCTTATTGTCAATTTCATCGTCTCCATCTAAATCAGTATTTTCATCCAATTCATTGTGAAGGTATTCTTCAGTATTCATAGGAATACAAAACCCGTCAATAGCATTATTTTCAAAATTTAGTACAGATTCATAAGTTTCGCCATAGGAAGGGTCATAAATAAGTTTTTCCAAATTCCCAAATTTTATTTTTATAAGTTGATGATTATAAAAATCTGAAACGGGATTTGAAGTACCCTGTCCGGGAATTCCTGTTAAATCATCAACTTCGGCATAAACCCATTGGTATGTTCCACCAGTTTGATTACGCATTAAAAATGTTGTGTCACACAAATTAGTATGACTGTATGTTATATTTGTTTCAGAATCTACATATGTTTCACCGTTTGGATTTGAAAAATCCCAATTTTTTATAAGCATAGTTTCACCCGTATTTTCAGGAGTGATTTGTGCAAGAGAAATTTCATCATCAGTAAAGCCCTGAGTTTTTAATATATTTGTAAATAAATGTTGCCATTTTCCGCATTCACCATCATAATCTGTAAATAAATTATTTCCAAAACCTTGGTCGGGATTTTTACTTTCATAATACTTTAACTGTATATGTCCTGTTAAACCGAAATCATCTGTATAAACCTGCCTATTTTCAAATGGTTGCCAGATTGCTTCAAAACAATCTTTTTTGTTACTTTTACCTTTTGCTTTTGTACAGCCATAATATAAATATTTTTCAATTAATTCTATTTGATATTCAGTGTGTTATATAATTGTTGGTAAGTTTATATGTTACTGATATTCAGCATATTATAGAACCGACTTATTAACATTTTAATAACTAATAAATTCTGTTTAATTAAATTTTTTATTTTTTAAATTAGACTTATTCATATTTTATTTTTAATATATTTGTAACATAAAGACTTTTCGGAGTGGACTCAACTATATATGGGTAAACTGGGAATTGAGCATTAATTATTTTTTCAAAACTCAATTAAATACTGTACTACAATCATATAGTGTTAATTAGTATCTGCACAGAAACTCAATATTTATCGTCATTGCGATCCGCCAGCCGGTGGAGAAGTCTCAGCGATTTTCTATTGACGATTAATTATTGATTATTTAAATTTAGTATGCCGAATTTAATGGTTTAACACTTAATACTTTTCTATCCAATTATCTCGTATTTTATATTTGTCTGATATTTTATACTTTATTAATATTTATTGTTTTCAAATATTAGCACAGATTACAAATTCTCGCTAGCTGAGTTATAAACAACATTATTATCGGCACTCGTTTCAAAACGAGCAACCCCGCTACCGCACGATTGCATCGTGTGGTTTTTATTTAATAACAATAACATTATTTAAAATTCCTTTTTCATCACTATAATTTTTAGCACTACTATAAATATAGTCTTCAGGTCTAAAAACTAAACCTGCTTCTACAGGATTATTATGAATATAATTAATTTTTTCATCTGTTACTTTATTACTCCATAATTCTATTGGTTTATTGTCATGCCTCCAAAACTGATATTTATTTACATTTGAAGACTTAGCACCTGCTTTTAAAAACCGGTAAAGTAACCATTTAAACCACACGATGCAATCGTGCGGCAGCGGGGTCAAAATTATTATCATGCTCGACATACCAAAAAAGGTAGCACTAAAAAAGCACTGCCCTTAAAAATACATATAATAATTTTACATTAAGAAACTCAACAATATACCTGCACCAACTGCAGAACCAATAACACCTGCAACGTTAGGTGCCATAGCATGCATTAATAAGTGATTTGAAGGATCGGCTGCTAAACCCATATTTTGTACAACCCTGGCACTATCTGGAACTGCAGAAACTCCGGCAGCACCAATCATTGGGTTAATAGGATTATCTTTGCTTGAGAACCAATTCATAATTTTAGCAAAAATTACACCACCTGCAGTAGCAATCATAAACGATAATGCACCGAGAATAAATATTAAAATTGAGTCAGGAGTTAAAAACACATCAGCTTGAGTTGATGCACCAACAGTTAAACCCAGCAGAATAGTTACAATATCAATTATTGCATTACTTGCAGTATTTGCAAGACGTTTAGTTCGTCCACATTCTTTTAAGAAATTACCGAAAAACAACATGCCTAACAAAGGTAATGAAGTTGGTGCAATATAACCGGTAATTAATAATGCAATGATAGGGAATAACATTTTCTCTAATTTAGATACCGCACGAGGAGATTTCATTTTTATTCGGCGTTCCTTTTTATTGGTAAGTAATTTAATTATAGGAGGTTGAATAACAGGGACTAAAGCCATATATGAATAAGCAGCAATAGCGATTGGTCCAATTAAATTTTTCACTGTTTCACCATTTGCCATAACGTTAATTCCGTTAGCTAACTTTGATGATAAGAAAATAGCAGTAGGTCCGTCAGCACCACCAATAATACCAATAGCACCGGCTTCCGGTGGAGCAAACCCAAGTGCTAAAGCACCAAGGAAAGTTGCAAAAATACCTATTTGTGCAGCTGCTCCGAGAAGCATTAACCGTGGTTTAGAAATAAGTGACGAGAAATCTGTCATTGCACCAATACCCAAAAAGATTAATGGAGGATACCAACCTTGTACTACACCTGAATATAAATAATTCATAACACTACCGGGTTCGTATATACCTAATTTAAGATTAAAATCCTGTGTTTGAAACATTGGTATGTTTCCAATTAGAATACCAATACCGATAGGAATTAATAATAATGGTTCATAATCATATTTTACACCTAAAAATATAAAGAACAAACCTACAATAATCATAATTATATTTCCCCACATAGCATTTTGAAATCCTGAGAATTCCCAAAAATTCATAACACCTGCCATTGCGCCTGAATAATTTTTATATTCAAACCCGCAATTATCTTTTAAATGCCCATTATCGTCAATATAAACAGCTCTATCTTTAAGATTGATAGTTTCTTTGTTTGTGACATAATGATATGAGGTAGCATTAGGATCAATATTTTTATGCAAATGTGTAATTACTTTAGGATTAAAATGCAAAATAATGCTGACTTTTTTATTTTGATCTGCTTCTAAGCTCCAAGTGCCTGTATATGTTTGTTTTGCAGAGTCTAAGATAAAACTTTTATCTTCGTCAAAATCTAATGTTTTATATCTTTTAATTTTTAAATCAGATTGTCCGGTTGGGCTTGGTATGTAACCACCCGAGCGATTAATCCATTTGCCTTTTTGTAATTTAGCTAATATATCATCATTATTATTAGCTTTTGTAGTAAATTGGGCTAAAACAAATAACAAAGTCAATAGAGCAAAACAAATTTTTTTCATACGTTAATAAATTATTTTAATAGTTATCAGAATTTTTTTCGAATAATTCCATAAAATTTAAAAGCCAATAATAAATTAGAACTATTATATTTCTAACAACAAATCATTTTGAAGGACATTATCTCCAACAGCAACATTTATTGATTTTACAAGTCCGTCTTTTTCAGCTAAGACATTGTTTTCCATTTTCATAGCTTCCAAAATCAATAAATTATCACCTTTTTTTACACTATCGCCAACAGCTACCAAAACTTTTATAATGCTGCCCGGTAAAGGAGATTTAATTTGATAAATTCCTGTAGATGGTGCAACAATAATACCTTCCCCTGGGTTTTTTACAACAGTTGTTCTAACTAATTTAGGAGTTTTTGGCTTAACTGTGTTATTTTCAACTTCAACTTGATATTTAGTACCGTTTACTTCAATATTTGCAATATTACCTTCGAAATCGTCTATTTCTACTTCATATTGCGTTCCATGAATTTTAAATTTATAATTTTTCATTTTTATAAAATTATCGTTGTGGTGAATTTAATACTCCATAAATTTTTGAACTCCAAGGAGAATATGTTTTAGCAGCATGTTTGATGGTCATAACATGAAATTCTTCATCATGTATTTCATCATTATCATACAAATACAAAGCCATACCAATTGCTGCACTAACATCTCCTTCAACGCTTAAATCTTTCTTAGTAGTCTCTTTTTCTTTTGTTGTCTTAAGAAAATTTTCCCTAATTTTAATATTAATTAATTTTGGTATATTATTAAAAATAATAACTAAAACAACAAGTGCAATAAAAACTATTGACCAGCCTACAATAGCTATTGTCAAACCTTGGTTAGAAATTAATAATATATTATTAAGTAAACACATCATTTTAAATTTTTATAATGGTATATTAGAATGTTTCTTAGGAGGATTAACTAATTTTTTAGTAGAAAGAACTTCTAATCCTCTAATAATTCTAAATCTGGTATTTCTTGGTTCAATTACATCATCAATATAACCATAAGAAGCAGCTTTATATGGGTTTGCGAATTTTTCAACATAATCCTGTTCTTTTTCTGCAATATATTTTGCTTTTTCGTCTTCGTCGGTAATTGTTTTTAATTTTCTACCTTCTAAAACTTCAACAGCACCTTTAGCACCCATAACAGCAATTTCTGCATTTGGCCAAGCATAATTCAAATCACCACGTAATTGCTTACAGCTCATTACATCGTGAGCACCACCATACGATTTTCTTAAAGTAATAGTAATTTTTGGTACAGTTGCTTCGCCATAAGCAAACATTAGTTTAGCACCATTTGTAATAATTCCGCCATACTCTTGAACACTACCGGGTAAAAAACCGGGAACGTCAACCAGTGTTACAATAGGAATATTAAAAGCATCGCAGAAACGTACAAAACGGGCTGCTTTTTTCGATGCATCAATATCTAAAACACCTGCTAAGAAACTCGGTTGATTTGCAACAAGACCAACAGGCATGCCGTTAAATTTACAAAATCCGACAACAATATTGTTAGCATAATCGCGATGAATTTCTAAAAATTCAGAATCGTCAACTATTGAATAAATAACATCTTTAACATCGTAAGGTTTATTAGGATTTTCAGGTACAATAGTATTTAATATATCATCAATCCTGTCTATTGGGTCTGTGCATGTTGTTGCAGGGGGATCTTCAAGATTGTTTTGAGGAAGATAAGACATTAATTTTCTTATTAACATTAAACCCTCTTCTTCGTTTTCAACTGAGAAATGGGAAACGCCTGATTTTGAGGCATGTATATGAGCACCACCTAAATCTTCTGTCGTAATATCTTCGCCTGTAACTGTTTTCACAACTTTAGGACCTGTAACAAACATATAACTTGTATGTTCTGTCATCATAACAAAATCGGTTAAAGCCGGGGAATATACAGCACCACCGGCACAGGGACCAAAAATTGCAGAAATTTGTGGTACAACACCTGATGCTAATATGTTGCGTTCAAATATTTCGGCATAACCGGCAAGAGAGTTAACACCTTCCTGAATTCTTGCTCCACCACTATCGTTAATCCCAATTATTGGTGCACCAACTTTCATAGCCTGGTCCATAACTTTACATATTTTTTGTGCATAAGCTTCAGAAAGCGAACCTCCAAAAACTGTAAAATCCTGTGCATAAACAAAAACAACACGACCATCTATTGTACCATGACCTGTAACAACACCATCACCATAAATTTTTGTTTTTTCAAGACCAAAATCAGTACAACGATGAGTTATAAACATATCATACTCTTCAAAACTGCCATCATCTAATAGCAATTCAATTCTTTCCCGTGCAGTTAATTTACCTTTATTATGCTGAGCATCAATTCTCTTCTCCCCACCTCCGAGCTTAGCTTGTTCTCTTTTTTCAATTAATTCTTTTATTTTATCCAGCCTAGCCATGATTTTAAATTAATTAATTATTTATTTTTGTTTTCACATAGTTCTGTTAATACTCCAAAAGTTGATTTTGGATGCAAAAAACCTATTTCTAATCCTTCAGCACCTTTTCTCGGAATTTTATCAATCACTCTTATTCCATTATTTTCTGCATCTTTTAAACTTTGTTCAATATTTTCAACTGCAAAAGCTATATGGTGCATTCCCTCTCCTTTTTTCTCAATAAATTTCCCTATTGGTCCTTCAGGGTCAGTCGATTCTAACAATTCAATCTTGGTTTGTCCGACCTTAAAAAAAGCTGTTTTAACTTTTTGATCTTTCACTTCTTCAACAGCATAACATTTTAAGCCTAAAACGTTTTCGTAATAAGAAATAGCTTGTTTAAGGTCTTTAACAGCTATCCCAATATGCTCAATATGTGTTGGTTTCATCTTTAGAATGATTTAAATTAATTTGACAAAAGTATAAAGTAAATACGCTAATGCAATGATATATTATTGTTTTTTAACATATAAATATAGAATTTGTAAATTTAAAGATTTTTAGCTCATAAAAAAATATTTAGTATTTCTAAAAAATAATCATAAATAAAAGAACAACGAGTCATGTTTCTAACAATTTAAACCAGTGTGAGAACAATTATACTTTGAGAGGTTATATTTTGTACTTCGGCAAGCTCAGTAGAGCCGTAATAT
>JAUVJB010000046.1 GCA_030592465.1 Bacteroidota bacterium
ATACCCGTTTAATATTTCTGTGTCTATTTGAAAAATTATCTATAACCTGTGTTAAATATTCATGCACTTTATCATCAGATAATAAATAAATGCGTTCAAAAATGCGTATTATTCTTTCTTTATCATCCGGATAAAAAAAACGAGTAACAACTCTGCGATTATCCGGCGAAAAATTTATTAATTGACGACTTACTTTTATTGAGCTGTGATTGTACTCCATTATCTACAAGGGTTTTACAAAAACTAAGTATTAAGAAAAATTTAAAAACCTTTGTCAATATACTACAAAAAGTAATCTTTTACAAAATCTTTTCCATCAGTTATCGCTATATTTACATGAATTTTATAATTTTGCAATATTATAGTAAATTAGTTCTATATGATTTAAAATGAGTAGAAGAATAAAGTAAAAAGGGTGGAAGATTTGATTACCCACTTAAATTAAGGAAAACCCAATAAATTAGACAACTATGTTAAAAAAAATTACAACAACAGTATTAATAATATTATTTTTTATTCTTATAATTTATGGTTATTTCTTTTTTAAAGCTCAAAACACAAAAATATATACTGCAATCAAAGCTGTTCCAACAAATAGTTCTTTAATTATTGAAAGTAATAATTTTAAGGATTTACTTTACGAGATTAATAACGAAAATATTATTATTAACGAAACAGACAATATTCAATCAATAAAAAAAATAAAAAACTCTGCATTATTTTTAGATTCCTTATTTACAAATAATACAGATGCTTCGCAATTAATAAATAACAAACAAATAATTATTTCGACACACGTTCTCGGTACAAACTCAGTTGAATTTTTATACTTGCTAGGGTTAAAAAATGCTTTTGAAGGCAAACAAGCAATCAAGATAACTAAAAATTTATTACTCAAAAAAGGTGTTATTACCAAACGAAATTATAATAATACATCTATTTTTGAAGTAAAATCATTAAAAAACAAAACTGATAAAAATATTTATTTTTCATACAAAAAAGGTATTTTTATTCTAAGCTTGTCTTCAATTTTAGTTGAGAAAGCCATTCGTCAAATCGACACAAAATATTCATTAATAAACTCTTCCGATTTTAGAAAAATTGCAAAAACCGCAGGTAAAAATGTTAAGGCTAATATTTATATTAATTTTAAAACTTTTCCTAAATTAGTTTCAATATTCTTAAATAATAAAAATAAAAATAAAATTAATTCATTTATTAATTTTGCCAACTGGGCTGAATTAGATGCTAATTTTAAGAAAAAATCTATATTATTAAACGGTTTCACCTATACTAATGATTCAACAAATAATTATCTCAATATTTTTTTAAGGCAAAAACCACAGACTTTAGAGATAACAAAGGTCTTGCCGGAGAACACCTCTTGTTTTATAAATATTGGTATTAGTGATATAAATCTGTTTTTTAATGATTATAAAAAATATCTTGATAAAAACCGAAATTTACACTCTTACAATAAACAAATAACCCAAATAAATAATGAGTATAATATTGACTTACAAGATATTTTCACATCCTTTTTTGACAATGAAATTGCTGTTGTTTATACTGACAATGTTGACTTAAACAATAATGTTTTTATGGTTGTTAAAACAAAAAGTAAAAGTCAAGCTAAAGATGAGTTATTTCAAATTCTTAACAACTATTCAAAAAATAAAAATATACCATTATCCGGTTTAACTTTCAATTATAAGATTGATGCAGAAAAATCGTACAAAATATACGAAATGCCTGTAAAATATTTACCCGAAAAACTTTTTGGGAACATCTTCTCGTCATCTAAAGCCGGTTATTTTACCTTTATTGATAATTTTTTAATTTTTGGAAATTCACACAAGGCGTTAAAAAATTATATTTATTCAATAGTTTTAAATAAAACAATTAATAATGATTTAAACTATATTCAATTTGAAGATTTCTTATCATCAAAATCAAATTTTTATTTTTATTCAAACATTGCTCGTTCAGTTCCGGTATATCAACAGTATCTAAATAATAACCTGAAAAAATCTATTAAGAAAAATTTAAACACCATACAAAAATTTTATGCTTTGGCTTTTCAATTTAGCTCAAACAATAACATGATTTACAATAATGTATTTTTAAAATATAGTCCTGTTTTAAAAAAAGCAGCTAATACTTTATGGGAAAGCCGATTAGACACAACAATTAACTTTAAACCGAAAATAGTTATTAATCATAAGACAAAAGCAAAAGAAATTTTTGTTCAGGATTTAAAAAACACAATTTATTTAATAAACCGTTCTGGCAGAATTATATGGAAACAAAATATAAATGAGAAAATTATAAGCGACATTTATCAAATTGATTATTATAATAACAACAAATTGCAATACCTTTTTAATACTAAAAATTACTTATTTCTTATTGACCGCAATGGCAATTTTGTTGACCGCTACCCAATAAAATTAAAATCACCTGCTACAAACCCTCTCGCTTTGTTTGACTATGACAAAAATAAAGACTATAGAATATTTGTTGCATGTGAAAATAAAAATATTTATGTATATGACAAAGAAGGTAAATCAATTAAGGGTTGGGATTTTGATAAAACTGAAAATATTGTACATTCAAAAATTCAACATTATGTGATTAACAGTAAGGATTATATAGTTTTTGCAGATAGTCATAAAATTTATATTCTCGACAGAAGGGGAAACCAAAAAATTAAGGTCTCTAATAATTTTTCAAAATCAATAAATAATAATTTTATTCTCGATACACGAAAAAATGCTTTAGTAACCACTGATAATACCGGTAAGGTTTATTATATTTATTTTAACGGAAAAGTTAAAAGCGTAAGCATTGCTCAATGCACTAAAAATCATTTTTTTGAATATAAAGATATTGATGGAGACAACTTAAAAGATTTTATTTTTATTGATAATAATAAATTAAAAGTAATCAGTCAGAAAAAAGAATTAATCTACTTACACACTTTTAAAAATAATATTACTGAAAGACCTATTTTATATCTCTTTAACAAAGATAAAAAAGGACTTGGCTGTGTTGACACAAAAAATAATAAAATATTTTTATTCGACAATAACGGAGAATTATTTAACAGTTTCCCTTTAGAGGGCATGACGTTATTCAGTATTAGTAATTTGAGTAAATCAGAAGATAAATACAATCTAATTGTTGGGAATAAAGAGTGTTTTTTGTATAATTATTTAGTAAACAATTAAATTATGGAAATTACCGCAATTATTTCGATAGCTATCGCACTTTCGTTTGATTCTTTTGCTGTTGCCGCAACTTGTGGTTTTATAATCAAAAATATTAAAATAAGTCAAATATTAAAAATAGCTGTTTTCTTTGCTGTTTTTCAAGGAGCTTTTCCTTTTTTCGGGTGGCTTATAGGCGAGGGTATTCAAAAAATATTTGCTGATTACTATTTTTTATCTGCTGCAATTTTTATTGCAATTGGAATTAAATTAGTTTATCAAGGTTTTAGTGCCAATCCTATTAAGAAACCAATTAATCCTTTAAACACAATGGTGCTTATAGGCTTATCAATTGCAACAAGTATTGATGCTTTTATTGTCGGAATAGGTCTCTCTTTTGTTAATTTTAAAATTGTAATATCGATGGCAATAATCGCAATAGTAACATTTATTTTTTCAATAACAGGTGCTTACATTGGTAATAAAACTCAAAAACTAATTAAAATGAGGTTTGATATTATTGGAGGTATTATTTTAATAATTTTTGGCTTGCGAATTTTATTTTAATTATAATTTTATAACTTTATGATTTTTATTTAATAATTATAAAGTTTATCATTATGTCTCCATTATTTAATCATTTATTAATACCTTTTTTAGTTGCTATGTTTTTAGCAATTAATATGGGCGGAAGTGGAACAGCACCATCGTTTTCAGCAGCTTATGGTGCAAATATAATTCGTAAAAATTTAATTCCGGGTTTATTTGGAATTATGGTGTTTCTCGGAGCAATTATTGCAGGTAAAGGAACAGCAACAACAATGGGGAAAGGATTGTTAGCTCCTGAAATGATGAGTTTCTCCGTTGTTTCAATAATCTTATTTTCTGTAGCTATTAGTTTACTTATTGCCAATTTATTTGGAATACCACAATCTACAAGTCAGGCAACCGTTTTATCTGTTGTTGCACCTGCCACATATTTTCATGCACTAAATACCGATAAGTTATTTTTCGAAATTATTCCGACCTGGTTTATTTTACCTGTTATTTCATTTCTCTTATGTTTTCTTATTGGTAAATACATATACAAACCTTTGAGAAAAAGAGGATATACAATTTCTAAAAAAATCAACGATAATTATTTTCTTAAAGGATTAATAATAATTATGTCATTATATGTGGCCTTTTCAATAGGCTCAAATAATGTTGCAAATGCAGCAGGTCCTATTGCAACTATGACAATGAATGAATTGGGAATATCGTCAAATGAAAGTTTTATATTGATTATGATTCTCGCAACACTAATAGTTGCTCCAAACTTTGGAATTGGAAGTTCTATTTTTGGGCATAAAATTGTTCAAAAAACAGGTAAAGAAATAGTTTTATTTGGTAGAATTGAAGCGGTTATTATTGCATTTGTTTCTGCCAGTCTATTATTATTTGCTTCATTAGCAAAAGGTATTCCTACATCTTTGGTTCAATTGAATGTTGCTGCAATATTAGGAATTGGTGTTGCCAAACTTGGATTTAAAAATATTTTTAGAAAAACTGAAGTAAACAAATTTTTCGCAATGTGGATTATTGCTCCTGTCATTTCATTCTCTTTATCATTATTGTTAACTTATCTCGCTGATATATGGGGATTTTTATAAAATCATACGTAGTCATTGATTGGAAAAACCGCTAAGCGGATTCTTTTTATTAGTTGTTTTTGTTAAAAATTAATTCAGAACAAATTTTAATGCATATGCGTTTAAATAACAATCCGCTAAGCGGTTATGTCGCCAATAGAACATTTTAGATTTTAACACGGTCATATATTCTTATTTATAGTCAATGAACAACTAAATGGCGTAAAACCAAATGACGTGAAACAAATGACGGCGAAGCCAAATGACTATTAATAATATAAATAACAACAAAGTCAAATAACTATGAAACACAAAAACATCAAATTCGGATTTATTATTCTAATAGTAAGTTTATTAACTTTTTCAACTGCCTTTTCTCAAAACAATAATCGAATTATTTTAATTGAGACAAATTATGGCAATATGAAGATAAAACTCTATAACGAGACACCTTTACACAGAGATAATTTCATAAAATTGATTTCTCAAAATTATTTCGACAGTTTGCTTTTTCACAGAGTAATTAAAAATTTTATGATACAAGGAGGAGACCCTGATTCAAGACATGCACCACAAGGCAAACGTCTCGGTAATGGTGGTCCTGATTATACTATTGCTGCTGAATTTAACCCAAAATTTTTCCACAAAAAAGGAGTTCTATCTGCTGCCCGCGAAGGCGATAATGTTAATCCGGAAAAGCGTTCTTCCGGCTCTCAATTTTATATTGTTCAAGGTAATGTTTTCACCAATGAACAACTTAATAAGATGGAAAAAGGTCTTAATCAAAGACGCAAACAAGAATTTATTGGTAAATATATTAACAAAAAAGAGAACCAGACAATAAGAAATAAATTAGATTCATTACAAAAAGATAAACAATCTCAAAAAATTCAATCAATATTACAAGAAATTGAGACAAAGACACAAGACGAATTTAATAAGACTTATAAATTAAAATTTTCTCCCGAGCAACGCAAAGCATACACTACAATTGGAGGCACACCACACCTTGACGGAGCATATACAGTCTTTGGCGAAATAACTGAAGGTCTTGACGTTATTGATAAAATAGCATCGGTAAAAACCGATAAACATAACCGTCCTTTAGAAGATGCTGTTATGAAAATAAAAATTATTAAATAAAATGAGTGTCCCGTATATTTACATAGAGACAAAAACAATCCCGATGCTTCGGGATTAGGTAAGTACACGGATAACCATAAAAAATTGTTGATGCTTCGGAATTCGCAATGACGAATAATAATAAATAAATTAGTATCTGCACGAAAACTAATTAATAATAAATCAATAAAACTGAATTGATCATTTTATGGAAATTGAATAGTATTGAAAATTAGGCATTTTTCATAATCAGATAAAAGTAATTTACCCCTGTTAAATATTTAATTTGAAATACTTGTCTGTCGATTAACGAATTATCTCTCAGGGTTTACACTTTTATATTAATCCCGAGTACTCATGATTAATAAAAAGCAGAAACTTTTATCCCGTTAGCTGACGGATTGCTGATAATTAGCAATATACCAAGTCCGAATCTTCAGTAAAGTAACATCCTACACTTAATTTGAATTGAAAACAGGAATATGAAAGATGCTGAAAATTAACTGTGAAAGCATACAATTATTGTTAATAAAATTTTTAATTTTGTAATAACTGTATTGATAAAATAATTCCTAAAATTAACCCATTGGCTACAGCTTCAAAATACGTTAAAACACCATTGATGAAGCAGTATGCAAGCATTAAAGCAAAGCATCCTGATGCCATTTTATTGTTTAGAGTTGGTGATTTTTACGAGACATTTTCTGACGATGCCATAAAAGCATCCGAAATATTAGGAATTACTTTAACACGAAGAGCTAACGGTGCTGCTTCGTATGTTGAATTAGCCGGCTTTCCTTATCATGCCATTGACACTTATCTGCCAAAATTAGTAAGAGCAGGTCAGCGTGTTGCTATTTGCGAACAGTTAGAAGACCCAAAACTTACAAAAAATATTGTAAAACGAGGAATAACCGAACTTGTAACACCGGGAGTCTCGTTTAACGACAATGTATTAAATCATAAAGAAAATAATTTTTTGGCTTGCATACATATTGAAAAAAAATTTGCAGGCATTGCTTTTCTTGATATTTCAACAGGCGAGTTTTACACTGCAGAAGGCAGCTTCGAATATATCGACAAAATGTTGAATAGTTTCAAACCCAAAGAGGTTCTTTTTGACAAAGGAAAGAAACAGGTTTTTGAACAACTTTTTGGCACTAAATTTTACACTTATTTTCTTGATGATTGGGTTTTTAATGAAGATGCTGCTAACGACAGACTATTAAAATATTTTGAGACCTCATCGTTAAAAGGTTTTGGAATTCATAATATGAAATACGGCATTATTGCTGCCGGAGCAATATTATATTATCTTGATTTAACTCAACATGAAAATGTTAAAAACATTACTCACATTTCGAGAATTGAACAAGAAAAATATGTTTGGTTAGATAAATTTACAATAAAAAATTTAGAATTATTCAACTCAATAAATGAAGGTGCTAAAACTCTTATTGATGTAATTGACAAAACAGTTTCGCCAATGGGCTCTCGCATGCTCAAACGATGGTTGGCATTCCCTTTAAAAAATATTGAGCCTATTAACGATAGATTAAATGTTGTTGATTATTTTATCAATAATGAAAACATTAAAAATGAGATTGAAACAAAAATAAGGCATATTGGCGATTTAGAACGCTTAATAACAAAAGTTGCAGTTGCCCGCATCACTCCTCGTGAAGTTGTTCAGCTTAAAAATGCTTTAAAAGCTATTGAACCAATAAAATCGCTTTGTGCCTCATCCAATGAAAAAACTTTGCAGAAAATCGCAGAGCAATTAAATCCTTGCAAAACAATTAGTGAAAAAATTGAAAAAGAAATTAATGTTGACCCACCAAATGCGGTAAACAAAGGCGGTGTTATTGCGAGTGGTGTTTCACAAGAATTAGACGAACTTAGAAGTATTGCCTTTTCAGGGAAAGATTATCTGATAAAACTACAGGAGCGCGAAATAATACGTACAAAAATACCCTCGTTGAAAGTCAGTTTTAACAATGTGTTTGGATACTATATTGAAGTTAGAAATACTCATAAAGACAAAGTGCCGCCGGAATGGATTCGCAAACAAACATTAGTGAGTGCCGAACGATATATTACAGAAGAACTTAAAGAATATGAAACAAAAATTCTCGGTGCTGAAGAAAAAATTATTGTGTTGGAAACAAAACTGTTTAATAACCTGATACTGAGTTTAACCGATTATATTTCTACCATTCAACTTAATGCCTCTTTAATCGCAAAATTAGACTGTTTATTATCGTTTGCAACAATTGCCGTTGAAAACAACTATGTGAAACCCGAAATTAACGACACAGATATTATTGATATTAAGCAAGGACGACATCCTGTAATTGAAAAACAACTACCTATTGACGAAGATTATATTCCTAACGATGTTTATCTCGATAATGAAACCCAACAAATTATTATTATTACAGGACCAAACATGGCAGGTAAATCAGCATTGCTGCGACAGACTGCATTAATAGTTTTAATGGCACAAATAGGCAGTTTTGTTCCTGCACAATCGGCAAAAATCGGTTATGTTGATAAAATATTTACTCGTGTGGGTGCATCTGATAATATCTCGCTTGGCGAATCAACATTTATGGTTGAGATGAACGAAGCAGCAAGCATCTTAAATAATATCTCTTCTCGCAGCCTCATCTTTTTCGACGAACTGGGAAGAGGTACAAGCACTTACGACGGCATTTCAATTGCTTGGGCTATAGTAGAAAATATTCATGAAATAAATGCTGCAAAAACATTATTTGCAACTCATTATCATGAACTTAACGAGATGGAAAAATCTTTTGCGCGTATAAAAAATTATAACGTGTCTGTAAAAGAAATTAACCACAAAATAATATTTTTAAGAAAACTTGTAAGAGGCGGCAGCGAACATAGTTTTGGAATACATGTGGCAAAAATGGCAGGTATGCCAATGAGTATTGTTAATAGAGCTAATGAAATTTTAAAACAACTTGAAGAAACACGTCCTAAAGAAATAAATAAAGAACCTGTTTCAAAACTTGCACAAAACCGCGAAGGTTATCAAATGAGTTTTTTCCAATTAGACGACCCTGTGCTTAAACAAATACGCGACGAAATAGCCAATCTCGACATTGACAACCTTACTCCTGTTGAAGCTCTGAATAAACTTAATGAGATAAAAAAAATTACAGGAATATAATAGTTCACGCAAAGACGCAAGGTTTTTATTTTCAATATTTTATCCCTCATGCCTGCCTGTGCCTGTCTGCGTACGGCACGCACAGGCAGGCGGGCTCGCTCGCAGACAGGTCTTTATGGTAATTTTTTTTTTCGGATAGAACTTATGTATTATTATTAAAAAAAAATTAACTTTGAAATTAACTTCAACCTGATTAATTTATGAACGGCGAAGCCCTCTTTAGCATGTTTTAAAAAAAATTATACTAATTTCATATCTCCTGACCCCTGCAGGAAAACCAATTGACATCTAAAAAATTTGATAAAAATTTTAATGATGTATATATTAA
Organism: Bacteroidota bacterium; assembly: GCA_030592465.1. Classification (GTDB taxonomy): domain Bacteria; phylum Bacteroidota; class Bacteroidia; order Bacteroidales; family B39-G9; genus B39-G9. Next base: position 9,487 of record JAUVJB010000046.1, read on the forward strand.
TCGAAAACTTGCAAAATTCAGGTGCTTTTGTAAATTGTCTCATAATAACTTAATAATAAGCAATATATAACACTATTTGAGCCGAAAAGTGCAATTATTATTAAAATTAAAACACTATTATTCAATTGTTTATGAAGTCCGAAACGTTTGTTATTATATTGCTAAATTGTTAATTTTTGGTTTGTAAAATGAATGAGCTGGTTTAATTCTTGTGGCAGTTTTTGTAACTCCCCAAGAATATTTTGTATGTTTGTAACATGTTTCTTGTCAGGCAATTAAGCTAAATTCAGCAACTAATTGCAGTTTTTTTGTACCAACTCACTAGTAATCACTATAATTCTCACTTAAAATTCGATATAAATAATTTAGCAATTTAACCATTCTGCTATCCGCCAACTGGCGGACTGTGAACGGTTACCAAACCTTAAACTTCAAACCATCTATTTTTCCATTGTATCCCACCCCTGAGCAGTCAATGGTATATTTTTATTATCAGTAGTAACTAAATTTTTACCTTCGCTTTCATCTGTAATATGACCAATAATTGAAATATTTAGCAGAGTTTTTATTGCTTCATAATCATTTAAAGAAGCCGTAAACAACAACTCATAATCTTCGCCACCATTTAAAGCACACACAATAGGATTAATATTCAATTCATGTGCCATATCAATTGTTTGCCGGTTTAAAGGTATTTTTTCTTCATAAAGACAACAACCAACTTTTGAATTTTTACAAATATGTAAAATATCAGACGATAGTCCATCAGAAATATCAATCATTGATGTTGGTTTAATGCTGTTATTTTTTAATAATTTAATAATATCTCTTCTTGCTTCAGGTTTTAATTGTCGCTCAAGGATATAATCATATTTAACAAAATCCGGTTGAAAATTCGGGTCAATTTTAAAAACCTGTTTTTCTCTTTCCAATAATTGCAAACCCATATATGCACTACCCAAATCGCCTGAAACACAAATAATATCATTCACTTTTGCAGTATTTCTATAAACAATATTATCATCGTCACATTCACCAATGGCTGTAATACTTATTGCAAGACCTGTTAATGACGAAGAGGTGTCGCCGCCTATCAAATCAACATTATAATTTTCGCATGCCAGATGAATACCTGAATATAACTCATCAACAGCTTCTAACGAAAATTTACTCGATAATGCAATAGCAACCGTAATCTGCTTTGGCTGAGCATTCATAGCATAAACATCAGAAAAATTAACCACTGCAGCTTTATATCCCAAATGTTTTAACGGCGTGTAAGTTAAATCAAAATGAATTCCTTCAACTAATAAATCGGTTGTAACAACAATTTTTTTGTTTTTATAATCTAACACTGCCGCGTCATCACCTACACCTTTAAGTGTTGATTTGTTTTTAATTTTAATGTCTTTGGTCAGACGATTTATTAAACCAAATTCGCCCAATTCAGAAATTGTGTGTATTTTTTCCTTTTCTTTCATTTATTGTTTGTTTTTTTGCAAAAATACAACAAACCAAAAAACATTTCGTATTAATGTATCTTTTTCAGCATTTGTATATTTGTAAAATATTTTTCAAAATTTTAGAGTCGTGTTTATTTTTAACAATGTATAAATATTTATATTTTTATACATCTTTTTAATTTTCGGCAATACTTTTGTTTTTTAAATATTTTACTCGTTGTTCAAGGGCAAGTCTTAATTATTCATTCTTCTCTATAGCCTTTGAATAAGAATAATTTTCTGTTTCATTTTCTATACCAATTCGTTTTTTTGCTATTTCTACATATTCAGGACTTATCTCAAATCCAATAAAATTTCTTTTTAATTTTTTTGCAACAACACCTGTTGTACCACTCCCTGTAAATGGATCAAGTATTAAATCACCTTCTTTACTTCCTAAAAGAATTATCCTTTCTAATAGTGTCTCCGGCTTTTCCGTTGGATGTTTTGTCTTATGCCTCTGTGCATTTATTTCCCATAAATTTCTCATTTGTTTGCCGCCATTTAAAATTTTTGCAGTATCATAATCAAAATAATATTTTTTTGATTTACTTGCTAACCAAATTAATTCGGTTGATGGAGCAAGCCGTGTTTTTGAAAGTAATGGTGTCGCATTTCTTTTATACCAAATTATATCGTTAATTATCCAAAGGTTTAATTTTTTAAGTAAAACTCCAATTGATGGGTGATTATGTAAAGTTCCTGAAATCCAAATTGTTCCGTCGTCCTTTAAAACTCTTACGCATTCAGAAACCCATTTTTCATTAAATTTATATATATCGCTAATTACATCCCACTCTCCTTTGTTACAATTAGTCATCTTGCCATTTTTAACGGTTTGGTAATTTTTCCCGGAAAGATTATAAGGTGGGTCTGCAAAAATCATATTAACGCTTTTGCTTGGTAAAGTTTTTAATAATTTCACACAATTACCTAATTTTATACTGATATTACACATATATTTCTTTACTTCTTATTCTGTTTTTTGCTAAATTAATATAGTCTGATTTGTTTTCTATGCCAATCCATTTACGACCTAATTTTTGTGCAATAAAACCTGTTGTTCCTGTTCCGAAAAATGGGTCAAGCACAATATCTCCTTTATTTGAAGATGCTATAATTATTAATTCAAGTAATTTTTCGGGTTTTTGAGTTGGGTGTAGAGCTTTTCCATCTTTGTTTTTTTGCAAAAATACAACAAACAAAAAAATATTACGTAGTAATGTATGTGTTTTTTACAAGTTTCATCTTAACAAACTTTTGTCTTTAAAAGTATTTTTTCATTACTATTGTCCGATTAAAATAGAATGCGGATGACTCTGATTATACTATAAACGGTTATAATTTTAACATATATATTGTCATTGACAACAAATGTGACGTCGAAGCCAAATGACAGCGAAGCGAATGACAACAAATGACCCCGTGAAATATTGCTTCGACATTGTGAAATATGCTTCGCATTTCACTTAGCAAACAATTTCACAGGGCAGGCGGTGAAACAAATGACAATCACATTACGTAAAATATAACCACGTAAAGTACATATAATCCTTTAAAGTATTAATAATCAGTCCGCCAGCTGGCGGATAAAAAATCTGCGTTCTATTAAAAATGCTTAAATTTGTAACTATACTTTTACTCATATTTATTAATGTACGAACTATTAGATAAATTTTTCTTTTTTTTTCACTTGTTTCTTATCATTTTCAATCTTTTTGGCTGGATATGGTATAAAACAAGAAAAGCAAACTTATTATTGCTTTTACTTACCGGCTTTTCCTGGGTATTTTTAGGAATATGGTATGGCTTTGGATATTGCCCTTTAACAGGCTGGCATTGGAAAGTATTGCATCATTTGGGATATTATAATTTACCAAATTCTTATGTTAAATATTTATTAGACAGAATTTTCAAATATAATTTCAATGCTAACTTAGTAGATACATTAGTAGTAATATTTTTTTTAATAGCTTTTATAGCTTCAATTTATATTAACATAAGAGATTATAAATTATTTTTGTCAAATAAATCTAAAAAATTATCTAAACATTGAATAAGTCGTATCTACGGCAGTTTATTTTATCTGCAAAAATACAACACACAAAAAAAATTACGTATTAATGTATATGTTTTTTGCAATTCTCCGGGTTAATAAATTTTTATCTATAAAAGTAAATTTTTTTATATAATTTTGCAGTTAAAATAAATATTAATAAGCGTTATTAATGGCTGAGAAAGAAAAAAATATAATCAACGAAGTTACAAGCAATGATTATAAATATGGTTTTGTAACCAATATTGAAAGCGATATAATACCCAAAGGATTAAACGAAGATGTAATTCGATTAATATCTGCAAAAAAAAAGGAACCTGAATTTTTATTAGATTTCCGTTTAAAGGCTTATAAACAATTGCTGAAAATGGAGATACCTACATGGGCACATTTAAAATTGCCAAAAATTGATTTACAGGATATTATCTATTATGCCGCACCTAAAAACCAAAATAAAAAATTTGAAGACATTGACCCTGAATTAAAAAAAACATTTAATAAACTTGGCATTCCTTTAGAAGAACAAAAAATATTATCAGGCGTTGCCGTTGATGCAATAATGGACAGTGTGTCGGTAAAAACCACTTTTAAAGAATCATTAGCAGAACGAGGAATAATATTTAGCTCATTTAGCGAAGCAGTTAAAGAACATCCCGATTTAATTCAAAAATACATGGGATCGGTAGTTTCATATAACGATAATTATTTTGCTGCTTTAGATTCAGCTGTTTTTAGCGATGGTTCGTTTTGTTATATTCCAAAAGGTGTGAAGTGCCCAATGGAATTATCAACATATTTTCGCATAAATGCAGCAAACACAGGTCAGTTTGAACGAACATTAATAATTGCCGATGATGATAGTTATGTTAGTTATCTTGAAGGTTGCACAGCACCACAACGAGACGAACATCAATTACATGCAGCAATTGTCGAGATTATTGTAAACACTAATGCCGAAGTTAAATATTCAACTGTTCAAAACTGGTATCCGGGCAATAAACAAGGTAAAGGTGGAATATTAAATTTGGTTACTAAACGTGGTATTTGTAAAGGTGATAATTCAAGACTATCATGGAATCAAGTTGAAACAGGTTCTGCAGTAACATGGAAATATCCAAGTTGTATATTAAAAGGAAACAATTCTGTTGCTGAGTTTTATTCTGTTGCTGTAACAAATAATTATCAACAAGCAGACACAGGAACTAAAATGATACATATTGGCAACAACACAAAAAGTAGAATTGTTTCAAAAGGAATATCAGCAGGTTATAGTAATAACAGTTATCGGGGACTTGTTAAAGTAGTCAAAAATGCTAAAAATGTCCGCAACTTTTCTCAATGCGATTCATTATTATTAGGCGATAAATGTGGAGCTCACACGTACCCTTATATTGAAGTGAAAAATAAAACTGCCGTTGTTGAGCATGAAGCAACAACTTCAAAAATTGGTGAAGATCAGATATTTTATTGCAATCAAAGAGGTATCTCAACCGAAGATGCTATTGGCTTAATAGTCAACGGTTATGCTAAAGAAGTTTTGAACAAAATGCCAATGGAATTTGCTGTCGAAGCACAAAAATTACTTCAAATAAGCCTTGAAGGTAGTGTGGGTTAACGATTTGAGTTCGTCAGCTGACGAATTAGATTTAATCCTGAAGTTTCTGCGATTTTCTCCCGAAGTTTCGGGATTGCTCGCTAACACATTGATTAATAGCCTTGTAATATTGCAATCCGCCAGCTGGCGGAAATCAATAGTCAATCATCAATAAAAAATTTTTGATGAATCTCATGACGTTATATTATTTTTTCTCAACCTGTGTTTTTTCAAAACCTTTAATAATCTCATCAAGGCTTTTGCCAAGGTTTTTTATCGATGCTTTGGCGTCTTTTACTAATTCGTGGTTTGGGTATTTCGTTATAAACAGATTGTAATATTCCTTTGCCTTATCATAATTTTTTAGTTGACTATCGTAAATAAATGCCTGAAGGAAGATACAGTATGGAATTTTTTTATACTTGGGATAATTATTTTGAAGTTTATTTAAATAAAACACAGATTGATTTCCCATGCCTGTATTCATAGCAATCTCTCCTGCTTTAAATAAATATTCGGGAGCTAAACTATCGTCAGAAAAATTATTAGCATAATGTGAATAAGCATCAATAAGCTTAGTAACTACCTTATGATTTATAGAATGAGTTGAATCATTATAAATTTGAGTTTCTAATTCTTTAATTTTATTTATTTCAGTCTCTTTTACAGATTTTTCACTTTTACAAGAAATCATGCCAATAAGAAATAAGACAATAAATAAATTAAAATATTTTTTCATGTTTTTATTTTTTTGTGGTTAATACATTAATTTGAAATTTCGAACTCTAAACTTTTTTGTTACTTATTAGGAACAATTCTATAATTAACTTTTACCTTGCCTTTTGCTATTGTATTAAGTTTTCCTTTAAGCAAACGTTTTTTTATTGCAGATAGTCTGTCGGTAAATAAAATTCCTTGAGTGTGGTCATATTCATGTTGAATAACACGAGCTTGAATGCCTTCAAAATACTCATTGTGAAAATTAAATTTCTCATCATAATACTCCAATCTAATTTTTGGTTTTCTTTTCACATCCTCTCTAACGGTTGGAATACTTAAACAACCC
>JAUVJB010000176.1 GCA_030592465.1 Bacteroidota bacterium
AGCGAATGCAAAAGATTTAGCTTTGAGTTTATCCGTTCCACGGCACGAGTAAAAAACTTTTCAAGGTTCGAAGGATTTAAAAACGTTTTTTTCTTCTCATCTTTTTCAGACGTTTTTATGTTCCTATCGGAACGATGAAAAGTCTAAAAAATCAAAACCTTTTCACAAAAGACTTCAATAATAAATACTAAATTTTATATCTTTGTAAACTTTAAAAAAACTTTTATAAATTTATTTGTAATTTATTAAAATTCAAATTCTTATATCAAAAAATATGATTTTATTTGAACAAGCATACGAGTTAATAATGAGAACATCATATACTCTTGATAACGAACAAGTTGACTTAAACGAATCGTTAAATAGAGTACTTGCCGAAAATGTTATTTCAGATATTGAAATGCCACCATTTAATAAATCTGCTATGGATGGCTACGCCTGTCGCCGTGAAGATATTGATAATGAGCTTGAAGTTCTTGAAATTATTCCTGCCGGTAAAGCACCTACAAAAAGTGTTAACAAAAACCAATGTTCAAAAATAATGACAGGTGCTGAAGTTCCTAAAGGTGCCGATTGTGTTATTATGGTTGAACATACCGAAGAAATCGATAAAAATAAAATTCGTGTAATAAAAGAAAACAGAAACAGTAACATTAGTTTAAAAGCCGAAGATGTTAAAATAAATGATGTTGTTTTAAAAGAAGGGACAAAAATAAGTGCTCAACATATTGCCGTAATGGCATCGGTAGGATATGTTAAACCAATGGTTGTAAAAAAACCTAAAGTAGGTATCATAATAACCGGCAATGAAATTGTTGAACCAAACAATAAACCTGCATTATCTCAAATAAGAAACAGTAATGCCTACCAACTAATTGCACAAATAACAAACATTGGAGCCATACCAAAATATTACGGTATAGCAAAAGATGATGAGAAAGACACTTATGAAAAAATCAAAACATCATTAACGGAAAATGATGTAACACTTATAACAGGAGGAGTGTCAATGGGTGATTTCGATTTCGTTCCACAAATATTTGAACAAATCGGAATAAATATTCTATTCGACAGCATAGCTGTTAAACCCGGCAAACCAACCACTTTTGGTGTTTATGAAAATAAACGTTGTTTTGGTTTACCCGGCAATCCTGTTTCCTCATTTATTCAATTTGAATTGTTAGTTAGACCATTACTATACAGCATGATGGGACATGATTATAAACCTGTTAATATAAAATTACCTTTGGCAGTTGATTATAACAGAAAAAATACAAAACGAAGATCTTTTATTCCTATTTTAATTACTGATGAGGGCGAAGTAATGCCTGTTGAATATCATGGTTCAGCACATATTCACTCACTTTCAGAAGCACACGGAATAATATCAGTCCCTATTGGATGTTCAACTTTAAAAAAAGGAGAAATTGTTGATGTACGACAAATATAACAGAAAAATAAATTATTTAAGAATTTCTGTAACTGACAGATGCAATTTGCGTTGTGTTTACTGTATGCCTGAAGAAGGTATTAAATTAATGAAACATGAAGAAATTTTATCATTCGATGAGATTGTACATGTTGCAAAAATAGCTGTTAATATGGGTGTTGACAAAATTCGCATTACAGGAGGAGAGCCTTTAGTTCGTCGCGGTATTGTTGAGCTTGTTGAGCGTATTGCAAAAATTGACGGTCTCAAAGATTTAGGCATGACAACAAACGGTATTGTTCTTGACAAATTTGCACAACCATTAGCTGACGCAGGTTTACAGCGTGTAAATATAAGTCTTGACACATTAAATCCTAAAAGATATAAAGAAATAACGAGACTTGGCAATATAAATGATGTATTTAGAGGTATTGAAGCTGCAAAAAAAGCCGGACTTTTACCAATAAAAATAAATTGTGTTATTAAAAAATCTCACGATGAGCCTGACGCACAAGATGTTGCCAAATTCTGTAAAGAGAATGACCTGCAAATTCGTTTTATTCATGAAATGGATCTTGAAACAGGTAATTTTTCAATTGTTGAAGGTGGCACAGGAGGAGATTGTAAAATATGTAACAGAATACGCTTAACTGCAAACGGATTAATTAAACCTTGTTTGTTTAACGACCTAAGTTATAATGTAAGAAAATTAGGAACTGAACAAGCTATTAAGTTAGCAGTTGCAAACAAACCGAAAAGCGGAACTGCAAATCACACAGGAGAATTTTATAATATTGGAGGATAAGATTATGAACGAATTTAGCCATATAGACGAAAACGGAAAAGCTAACATGGTTGATGTTGGGCATAAAAAATACCAACTAAGAACAGCCACAGCAACCGGACATATTACTTTAAACGAAACAACAATTTCTTTAATAAAAGAAAACTCGATGAAAAAAGGTGATGTGCTGACCGTTGCTGAAATTGCAGGAATTCAAGCTGCAAAAAGAACAAGTGACCTTATCCCTTTATGTCATCCGTTACAAATTACAAAAATTGATGTGAAAGCAACTTTAGACAATAAAGGTGTTACAATTAAAAGTTTTGTGAAATGTATTGGTCAAACAGGTATCGAAATGGAAGCTCTTACCGGAGTTAGTGTTGCATTGCTCACAATTTACGATATGTGTAAAGCTATTGATAAAAAAATGGTTATTGACGATACTCATCTCGTTGAAAAAACTAAATCAGATATTGAGGTGTAAGATGTGGCGACTGGGCGAAAAGGCGACGGGGCGACGAGGCGACTTGGCGACTTGGCGACTTGGCGATGGGGCGACTTGGCGATGGGGCGACTTGGCGACGGGGCGACTTGGCGATGGGGCGACTGGGCGACTTGGCGATTGGGCGACTGGGCGATGGGGCGACTGGGCGACTGGGCGAAAGGGAGACTTTACTAATGAACAAATAAAATAATGATTGAGGCGATAAAGAATATACTCAAAACAAAAACCATTGGCATTGCAGGTGCCGGCGGATTGGGTTCTAATTGTGCGGTATCGCTTGCAAGGGTAAATGTCGTTAATTTGATTATTGCAGATTTTGATGTGATTGAAGAAAGTAACCTAAATCGCCAATATTATTTTTATGATCAAATAGGGGAAAAAAAAGTATCTTCTTTAAAAAAGAACATCGAAAATATTAATCCTAATGTTAAAGTTAAAGCTGTTGATATAAAATTAAACCCAACAAATATTATTGAGCTATTCCAAAATTGTGATGTTATTATTGAAGCTTTCGACAAGGCAGAGATGAAACAAATGATTATTGAAACAGTTTTAGAAAAAATGCCTGATAAAATTCTAATTGTTGGAGTTGGAATGGCAGGTTGGGGAAACAACAATACTTTAAAAACAGAAAAAACAGATAATTTATATATTTGTGGTGACCAAATAACTGAAGTGTCTGATAATGAACCGGCTCTTGCACCACGTGTTGGAATTGTTGCAAACATGCTTGCTAATCAAGCTCTCGAAATTTTATTATGAAAATTACTTTAAATAATAGAAATGAAAATTTTGACAACAAAACCCTGACTGTTTCGCAGTTGCTTGAAATAAAAAACTTTACGTTTAAAATGATTGTTGTGAAAATTAACGACAAACTGGTTAAAAAAGAATTTTATGAAACTACATTTATCAACAACAACGATAATGTTAATGTTATTCATTTAATTAGTGGAGGTTGATTTTTTTAGAACTTATAAAAAATTTGTAACTTTGTATAATAACAAAAATTAAAAAATGCTAAAGGTTAATAATAAAATATTATCTCTTTTTAAAAACAAATACTTTTTATCTATTGTTGTATTCTTTATTTGGCTATTAATTTTCGACCAAAATAATTTAATCGACAGAGCTTCTAATATCCACAAAATAAATCAATTAGAAAAAGAAAAAAATTACTATTTACACAAAATAGAACAAGACGGAAAGCGAATGAACGAGCTTAAAACAGATGAAAAAAATTTAGAAAAATTTGCACGCGAACAATACCTCATGAAAAAAGATAACGAAGATATTTTCGTTATTGTTGATAAGAATAAAAAAGAATAATTCAGAAAAATTTCAAAATAAATTATTGCAAAATCATAATCATTTTTTCACAACATTACAAAAAAAAACCTCAACGCAAATATCAGCATTGAGGTTTTTAACATCTATCATGAAAGAAAACGATATTATCGTCCTAAAGTTGCAACCATAATAGCTTTAATAGTATGTAAACGATTTTCAGCCTCATCAAAAACTAAAGAAGCTTCAGATTCGAAAACCTTATTACTTACTTCCATGCTTTCAATTCCGAATTTTTGATAAATTTGCTCACCAACAACTGTTTCTCTATTATGAAAAGCAGGAAGACAATGTAAAAATTTAACATTTTTATTGCCTGTTGCATCCATTGCTTGTTTGTTAACCTGATATGGTTTTAATAATTTAATTCTTTCTTCCCAAACAGAATCTTCTTCACCCATTGAAACCCAAACATCAGAATAAAGGAAATCACAACCTTTAACAGCTTGTTTAACATCATCTGTAATTAAGATTTTTGCACCTGTTTCTTTAGCAATTTCTTTACATTTATTAACTAATTCGTCGTTTGGTTGACAAGATTTAGGAGCAGCAGCTCTAAAATCCATACCTAATTTAGCGGCAATCACCATTAATGAGTTACCCATATTATTTTGAGCATCACCTAAAAAGCAAAAAGATATTTGGTTCACAGGTTTGTCTGAATGCTCTTTCATAGTTAATAAATCGGCTAAAACCTGAGTTGGATGAAATTCGGTAGTTAAACCGTTCCATACAGGAACACCGGCATTTTCTGCTAATTCTTCAACAATTTTTTGACCAAAACCACGATACTCAATACCATCATACATTCTACCAAGTACTCTTGCAGTGTCTTTCATTGATTCTTTATAACCAATTTGAGAACCGGAAGGTCCCAAATAAGTAACATGAGCACCTTGATCTAAAGCTGCAACCTCAAAAGCACAACGAGTTCGTGTTGATGCTTTTTCAAATATTAAAGCAATATTTTTGCCTTTTAAATTTTGAGTTTCAGTTCCTGCATATTTTGCCTTTTTTAAATCAGCAGCAAGGTCTAATAAAAATTTAATTTCTTTTGGGGTATAATCTAACAAAGTTGTTAAATTTCTGTTTCTTAAATTAAAAGCCATGATAATATAATTTAATTGTTATTAAAAAATTCTTAAGATGTTTAATCTTCGTAATTTAAAGTAATTTTTGTACCGTACGATTTATCTTCAAGTTTTGTTGATTCGGTAATGATAGATTTGCTACCGCCGTCTTCAATAAATTTTAAGCAAGCACGAATTTTTGGAGCCATACTGCCTTCGGCAAACATTCCTTGTTCGAGATATTTCTCTGTATCTTTTTTATCTAAGAAGTCTAATTTCTTCTCATTTTCTTTTTTATAATTGATGTAAACATAAGGAACATCAGTAAGAATATAAAATTCGTCAGCTTTAACTTTAGCACCTACCATAGCAGAAGCTAAATCTTTATCAATAACTGCTTCGGAAGGACGAACATTATTGTTTTCGTCAATATAAACAGGGATGCCGCCACCACCAACAGTAATAACAATATTTCCTTGTCGTGCAAGATCTTCAACTATTTGAGCATTCATAAAACTTATTGGTTTAGGAGAAGGAACTACTCTTCGCCAGCCGCCTTTCTCTTTAACTTCTTCTTTAAAAATCCAACCTTTTTCTTTTGCTAATTTATCAGCTTGTTCTTTGTCGTAAATTTTACCAACTCTTTTTTGTGGGTCATTAAAAGCAGGATCATCTTTATCAACAACAACTTGTGTTACAATTGTTACAACTTCCTTGTCAATATTATTTTCTTTAAGAACATTACGCAACATTCTTTCAATCATATAACCAATGCCACCTTGCGAATCGGCAACACAAATATCTAAAGGCATTTGTGCAATATTATACATTTGCTCACCTGCATCGTTTCTCATTAAAATATTTCCAACCTGAGGACCGTTGCCATGGGCAATAATTATATCATAACCATCTTTAATTAAATATAATAAATTTTTTAATGTATCGGCAGTGTTTTGCTCTTGCTCCTCAATTGTTCCTACTTGATCTCCTCTTAATAATGCATTTCCTCCTAATGCAACAACAGCTAATTTTTTCATCGCTATATATTTTTATTTGTAAATAAGAATTTTAGGTTGCAAATTTATAAATATTTTTTGATATTTTTTATTTTGATGAAAAAACCAACCGCTTGTGTATTTGTTTGATTAATATCAGATTCTGAGTTTCGTTGTAAAAACATATTCTTTAACACATTTTAAATAAAATTGAAAGAATTTAAGGGCAAAATATGAAAACGATACTATTTTTCACATTATCTTTTTATTAAGAGTAGATTTTGCTTTTTATTTATAGAATATATTGATGGGTTTTTCAAAAAGCAAACTTATTGAGCAACAAATTAAAATAATAAGCGTATAAAATTATTTAATAT
>JAUVJB010000299.1 GCA_030592465.1 Bacteroidota bacterium
AATAAATAATGCTCCTTGATTAGCATTAAGATAATCAATAATAAAACTCATAATATTTAATGATAATTTATCTAGATTATCATTATCTTGGCGTAAAATATCGCCTAATTTTGCTATTCCTTGAGCAGCCCAATTTCTTAGTTTGTCCTCTTGCTTACGTTTTTCTTCTTCTTCCTCAGCCTTTTCAAGGTTGTTTCTCATGTTTATTAATGAGTTGCCTAAAATATCTTGCTCACTAATAGGTTTATAGTTGGTTTTAAAGTTGCCTTTACCAATTTCGAGAGCAAATTCCGAAGTTTCGATTAAAGTACTTATAAAAGTATTTAAAGCTAATGACATATCTCCAATTTCATCGTTTTTAACTTTGAGCTTTTCTTTTGGCAATATGCCTTTAGTCATAGTGAGTAAGAATTTTTTTAAATAATTTATTGGATGTGTTATGCTGGTTGTTGTAAAATAAGCGATTATTAAAGCTGCTACAACTAAGAATATTGATGAAAAAATAATGAAACGTTGAAATCCAACAAATGATTTAATCATTGCAATGTTACGGTTATTAGCTTTTTTGTTTAATTTTTCAGATAAAGCATTGAGCTCTTTTAAGATATTATCGGACAGAACAATGACTTCACCACCTTCTTCAACCATTGGATTTATTTCAAAAACAACCATAGGGTCATCGTAGCTGTCAAAAGAATTAAGACTTTGCATTATTTCTTTGTGTTTGACAAATAATGTATCATTAATTGTGGTAGATATGTTTTTGAAATTTGCTTGTTCCTCTTTTGACCATTTTTTACTAATCTTCAATAATTTTTTAGTTAAGGATGGGAATTTTTCATTATGTATCCCAATTAGATTAAGTTTGTCGGGAGTGTCATTTTTTCTCTCAACAAAAACCCAGTTTTTAATTAACATTTTTGAGTTGTTAATTAAAAAGGATAGGTCGTTTAAATATGAAACCGAAGGAGTGTATATGTTTATTATTTCCTCATTAAGTCTTTTGCTATTATTTAATGTTGAGTATATTAGCAGGCTATTTAATAAAACAGCAAAAGTTAAAATACCAAAACCTAAAGTAAGTTTTTTTACAATCGTGAACTTAATTTTCATACGTTGAATTTTAAATTTTTAAAGGACGTATGGAACCGCATTTTTAAAATAATCATATTAATTTAATTATATTGAACTCGAAAGCTCAGTTGTAAAGAAAAGGATGATTTTTTTAATGCTTGTTTCATTTTTTTTTTGATAATATTTTATTCTACAATAATAGCCAAATTTTCTAAATATCTACTAAATTTTAATCCACATTTTGATATATTAGCTTTATTCATTTCAAATTGCATCTTTTGATCTTTGATGACAAAATTAATTGCTGCATCTTTATAAGCCATTCCGTGTTTTTCTGTAACTATTAAGGATGGATATTTACCGATTTTTGACATAGCAGTATGCATACTATTTACCCCACTGTTATATTCTGAAATAAATAAAATATGACATTGTGTAAGCTCTTTTGTAGAACGAAATTTTTTTACAACAATTGGCTGATTACCTGCTGTTTTTGAGTTTGTCATTTGAACTAATTTATCATATAGCTGTGATTTACCGACTACTCCGATAACAAAATCACCGGTTCTGGCATTTGGTGGCCATTCAAAATGTTTGGTAAAGTTGTATATAAAAATAGCTTTGAATTTAATTTCTTGTGAATAAAGTTTAATTGATGTTAATGACAAGAAAAATAATAAAAAAATAATAAGCTTATGTTTTTTCATGGTGTTTTTTTTATTAATTTTTAATAATAGTAATATTCATAACCCCATCTAATGATAAATCATAAGAAAGTTTAATTTTTGTTTTAATTTTATATTCTTCGTTAGCAGTAATTTCTAAAATTCCTTTTAACGACATATCATAACTGGGATAAATAGTTGTTTTATTTTGGTGTATTTGAACTTTCATTTTTATCAAATCGTCTAAGGGCATATCGTCTGTAAAAGAAAATATTGTGTCAATTTTTAATTCTTTAATAACATTAAGTTTCATCAAATCTTCAATAGGAATATCATATGTAGGTTCAAATGAGAATTGAGAAGTGTCGGTTATTAAGTTTATTTGTTGCAAATCGGCAATAGAAAACTCGTATGAGAGAGTATCTTCATTTTGTGCAAAAATTAGAGAAGGTGCTAATAAGATAAAAATGATAAAAATTATTTTCATTCTTTTTTGTATAGTTTTAAATTAAATTTTAAGATTATTTATAATAAATTATTGAACCAGTATAGCTAAATTAATTAAGTTAGGGCTAACTTTTAAATTATATTTTGAAATATTAGCTTTATTTAATTCAAATTTTTGTTTATTATTAACAATAACAAAGTTAATACCTGCTCCTTGTTTAGCCATTCCTTTTTTTTCAGTAATAATAAGGGTGCTTATATTTTTAAATTTATTAATAACAATTGGTTGGTTCAAGACTTTTTTTGTTTTTGATAAGTTGTTTAACTCTTTTGTTAACGGTGATTGCCCTAAAACGCCAATAATAAAATTGCCGGATGTATATGATGCAGGCCATTCAATATATTTAGTAAAGTTATAAATAAATATTGATTGTAGTTTTGGAACTTGTGCATTACAGCAAATGCTAATTGATATAAATAATGTGATTAGAATCGATAATTTTTTCATTTTTTTTTGATTAAAAAATTATTCTTAAAGGTAAAAAAAAAAAATTAAAAATAAAATTGCAAATAAGATTTTTTAAAATGTGTTAATATATCCAAAATTTATTTTTGCATTACTTATTTTTATTGGTTGATTAAATTGTTTACCAATAGCATAGCTTGTAGTAAATATGCCTGCTTTTGTTTGGAAATTAATACCAAATCCAAAATCGAAAGGGAAATCAGATATTAATATTTGTTCATTTTGTTTTTCATAATAAGCTCCATCATAAAATAAAATAAAATTTGAATTTTGATTTAACAGGTATCGGCATTCAATTTTAATAATTGAGTAGGATGATGATAATATTGATTTTTC
>JAUVJB010000013.1 GCA_030592465.1 Bacteroidota bacterium
GTTATCTTTATTTCCCGACAGGTGGTCGCCAAATTGACTGGGGCACAGGTACTCTTATTAAAGATGGCGATGGTTGGGGTATTGATGCTGATATTACAGGGTTTAATAATATTATAAAAAAAGGTTCCGGTTGGATAACAATGCATAATAACCTTGATATTACCGGTGATGTTACATTTTATGATGAAACAAACCTGAATATGCAACAATATGCTTTAAATTGTTCTGTTGCAGAAAAAGAGTTTAAAATAGGTGCAGATTCAAGAATTTATTGTTATCTGGCAGATACTGCAACAGCAAGTGCAGGTAAAGCATTCCCTACAGGATTTGATACTTATGATATTGACGCTACTAATACTACATATATTCGTGGTAACGAAGATCAAACTGTTTTAACAACTCCTACCTACGGTAATTTGTATCTTTACGATAATACTACCCGTACTGTGAAACTTGATGGCAATTTAACAGTTGCCGGTGATTTTAGAATGTATTATGACTATATCACTTTAGAAGATTCAAGTCATAATATTTCTATTGGCGGTTCTACTGTCGATTTAAGAGATTACACGCCAAAAAACACTATTACTTTTAATGGTCCTTCTGCTCAAAACATTTATGCAGGTGGTTCATATACAACACTGAAACTTAACAATGTTGTGTTTAATGGCATAGGTGGTCAAAAAACTTTGAACGAAACAACTGTTGATATTGCCGGTAAGGTTACAATTAATGTAAACGATACTGTTAATTGTTCTCACGATTTATATTTCGCAGGCGATAGTTTAATTAATAATGGTTTCTTTAATCATACTCGTAATACAGTTTATTTCGATGATTCAACTCAGGTTATTGACCCGGGAGCAAATAATAATTTTTATGGACTTGTGTTTAGTAATCGCGGAACTAAAAAAATTATTAATCATGGTTTAAATGTTAATAATGGTATTTTTAGTATTGAGCAAGGTGACACTGTTCCCGGATATGGATATGACAGTACTTATGTTGTTACTGTTGATATGGGTAATATGGGTGATGATGTCTTTCATAATATTGCTTCAACATATATAACTAACTTAGGGGAATGGATTACTACTGATGCAAATATTATTTTTGATAGAAACGGTACTCAGTATATACCTGGAATGGCACTTAAAAACATTCGTTTCTCTACCGGTGGTTGGAAAATAATGGACGGTGAATTAAATGTGCAGGATTTTACAATTGATGATAGAGTTTATTTCAGAACTTCCGATCTTGGCGATAACCCTTATAACATTATTTTAACAGGTAATTGGTCTAACAGCGGTTACTTCAGACCTTACGAAGACACTGTATTTTTCGAAAGCGACCTTGATGTTAATAAAACCATTCAATCTGGTGGTTACAGCTTTTACGATGTGATGTTTAATCAATCACAAACGAGTGCAAGAACATATACTTTACTTGATAATACAACTATTATCAATAAGTTAACTATTGGTAATAATGCTACTTTAAAACTTAACGGTAAAAATTTAATTCTCGGTAATAATGATGAAAATGAATCAACTTTCCCGTATTATCCTGAAGGTGAACATCATTATATTCAAACAGGAGGAACTCTTGATGTAGATGCAGGAGCCAATCTGCAATTTGATATGTATGACCTTTATCCGACTTTAACAGTTAACGGAACATTACAAGTTGTTGGGGAAAGTGGACATAATGCTAATGTTACCCGTTCACAAGGATATAATAACAGAGGACTTAAGATTGATATTGAATCAGGTGCTACAATAAAAGCAAGATATTATCAATTCCAATATTTGTCTTACGATGGTTTAGATGTAAAAGACGGTGCTACTATTAATGCAACTGATAATTTTTCTAATGGTGTCTGGTCAAATATTTATCCCGGTACTCAATATACAGACCCTGCTGATGGGACAACAATACGTGATAAATTTGTTTATCTTAATATTGACGCTGATGTTACAGGTTTACCTGATATTAATAATGTAACTTTTAATCATGGTTCTTCACCTGTTCAGGAATATCACTATAATGTGAAACGTAGTGCAAGTGCAACAGACATTGTTAATTTTGGCGGTACAATTGGAGGTTTACTCGGAGGAGAAACTTATGAGAGTGATCCTAATGGTGTAACCACACCCGGTAAAATTATCTGGCCCGCAATTTCTCTTGTAACATGGACAGGCAATGTAAGTACAGATTGGTTTACTGCCGGCAACTGGAGTCCTGCTAACATCCCGACAAGTACTGTTGATGCTGTTATTCCTCTTACGGTTAATAACCCACGTATTTATAATACAGCTGCCATTTGTAATAATCTTAATATTACTAATGGTATTCTCGGAATTGAAACAGGGGTTGATACAATTAAAGTAAATAACGATGTATTACTCGGTTCTGACGCTATTCTTGCGATTGAAGATACTGTTGTTATTAATGTTAAAGGAGACTACAATATTGCAAGCGATGCTGTATTTGCTAATGGGGAATCAACGGTTTTATTTACAGCACCTAACGGAAATGTTCTTATTGAACCAAGAAATGCCGCTTTCCATAATATTGAATTTAATGGTGGTGCAACATTTTACTTATCCGGTGATATTGATATTGACAGTAATTTAATTATTTATAACGGTGATGTTGTTCCAAACACTGACAATTATAATTATTCAATATCAGGTAACTATAATAATGTAGGAGGAACATTTCATACTTCACCAAATAATGGATGGGTTGTTTTAGACGGTGCAAATCAAAGTATTACAAATGGTACTTTTAGCAGACTTGATATTGCAGGCACAGGTACCAAAACAATGTATAATTCACTTTCTATTGATTATTCTAATAATAATATTAATTATAATACATTAACAGTAGAAGAAAATTCAACAATTAAAGCTAATTCATCCTGTGCTTTTACCATTTTAGGAAATGTTGAAATTAAACAAAACGGTACTTTCGACGATGGTGGTGAAACTCACGAGTTTAAAGGTCGTTATTGGACAGGTACAGGTAATTATACAGGTACAGGAACAATTAATTTTAATGGTGATAATCAGTATTTTTATGCTTCTAAATTTAATAATTTGACATTGAGTAATACAGATGCTTCTAGTAATTGTTATAAATATTTAAGAGGTAATGTTGACGTAACAGGCAATGTAACAGTTGATTGTTATTATTTTGATCTTGATACATTATTAATTAATAATTCTACAGGAACAGGTACATTTACACTTGGAAATGCTGCTCCGGGAGGCACTCGAATTTATGTTAGCGGTGCTGACAATTTTCCTGATAATTTTAATACTTATTCGGCTGATGCTGAAAGTTATACATTCTATAACGGAGCAAACGATCAAATTATTCGCAGTGGTGTCCAATTCGGAAATCTATATTTAGATGGTGCTAACAGAAAAATTCTTGAAGGTAATATTGATATTGAAGGAAGATTATATTTTTATGACAGTAATGATACTCTCGATGCTGCAGGTTATACAATAAATATTGCAGATTATTGGTATAATCAATATTCAGGTACTTTTTTACCGAGTTCAGGCGAAGTAATCTTTGATGGAGCCGGTGAACAACGTATTTATCTCGGAACTTCAGGAAGTAATGATTTTTATAAACTTAGAATCGATAAACCCGAAGATGTTTATTGTCGCTTATATTATAGTAACGTAACTGTTGAAGATAAACTCTTGGCAAGAAATGGTATATTTTATCTTTATAACAATTATACAGTAACTGTTAATGGAGACTTAGTTGCTGATAATACAGGTAAATTTTATCAAACAGGTACTTATTACTTGAGCAAACCGAGCGGGACAGCTAATATTCAAACTAATGGTTCTACTTTAAATAATCTTACTATTAATTCGGGTGCTACTTATACTTTATCAGATGATTTAACTCTTGATGGTACATTTACTTTAACAAGCGGTACTCTTAATGGTAACGGGAAAACTGCAACTCTTGGTAATTCTTATGATGTTGCAAATATTAGCGGTACTTATATAGTGGGTACAGGAGGTACTCTTAAACTCGGCAGACGTTGTTCTTTTAATGTGAAAACCGGAGGAACAGTTTATGTTGTTGGTACAGATGTAAGCTATGCACAAGTTACAAACAGAACTACATACAGATATTATTTTACAGTTGAAAATGGTGCCACTATTCATGCAAATAATTACTTATTTGAATATATGGACCAGCCCGGTGTGCAAATTAAAAATGGTGCGATAATTGATGCTACTGATAATTTTAGTAATGGTACATTTACAAACCCTTATTCAGGAGGAACTTGTTTACAAATTGAAAATACTCAAATTTTTGATCATACAGATAGTATTTATAATGTCTCATTTCCTGTTAATCCGGGTTATGGTACTTATAATGTTTCAAAAACAAACTCTACATCGGGGGATTTAGAATTTTATGCTGCTAAAGGAGCTTTGTCAGGTGAAGATTATGATAATGATTCTTACAATTTAATTCATTGGACAGGTGCTGTTACTTTAACATGGACAGGTGCAATTGATCAAGATTGGTTTAATGCAGGCAACTGGCATGCTGATGTTGGCTCTGATAAAGTGCCGACTACAAATGAAGATGTGGTTATTCCTTCTACTGCTTCACCCAGTTTCCCAATAATTACTTTATCAGGAGCTGAAGCTGCTTCTTTAACTATTGATTATGGAGCATTCTTAACATTAGATATCACTACTGCTACTGAGGTTGGTCTCGAAGTTGCAGGGGACTTAAATATTAATGGTAATTTAACAATGACAAAAGACAATGACACATTATCTGTGGCAGGTAGTTGGATGCATGATAATAGTGGAGCATTTACACCCGGGTCAGGTACTGTTATCTTTAATGGTACAGGTGTCAAAACTGTTGATAATTACAACTCTCAATTCAATAACTTAATTATTAATATAAGTGGTACACTTCAAACTGCACGTAATCTTACTGTCAATGGCAATTTTATAATTAATTCAGGCAGTTTCGATGTTACAAGCAGTAACAGGGACGTTACTGTTAAAGGTGATTTTATTAACTATGATACATTTATAGCTCAATCAGGGGAATTATTTTTAAATTCAAGCGGAACAAATTCATTTAACCCGGGCTCTTCTGTTTATTATGATGTTGAAATTGCTTCTTCAGATACTTATAAACTTACAGGAAGTGAATTTAATGTTAGTCGTAACTTCGATTTAACTTCAGGTACATTTAACTTAAATGGCAAGACATTTAATTTTGGTGATGGTGCCGGCTCTGACGATTTGTCAATTTACGGGACATTATTTGTTAACGATGATGCAAATCTCAAAATGGGAGATAATGCGTCTCTCGATGTTTATAGCGGGGGTGAATTTAAAGCAATTGGTTCTCTAAATCATCCTGCTGTAATAACTCATCAAAATTCAGGAAGATACTCATTCTCAGTTGATAATGGCGGTACAATCTATGCTAATCAGTATCTTTTTGAATATATGGATGCTACAGGTGTTTGGTTAAAATCCGGAGCTTTAATTAATCAGGCTGATAGTACTTTTTCACACGGTACTTTTTCTAATGGTGCTTCCGGAGGCAGGTATTTATTGTTAGAAAATGATTTTACTGCTGATACCATAAAAGTTCTTAACATTTATTTTAACAATGGAGCAACTTATAATATTAAAAGAAATGAAGGAACAACAGCAGGTATTTTCGATTTAAAAGATGCATTAGGATTAGTTGCAAGTTATTATTTCGAAGATGATGATGGTACCTCACACGGTGGTGCTGTTACATGGTCATATACCGACCCTACTTTGTGGTGGACGGGGGCTATTGATACTCGTTGGGATTTAGCATCTAATTGGGATGATATGAGTGGTGGTATCGGTGTGCCGGATATTGGCACAAATGTCTTTATTCCTGATGTTAGTGGCGGTTCTAATAAATATCCTGTTCTTAATGGAAGTATGACTGATACTTCAGCTGAAAATATCACTATTTATGAAGGTGCTTCTTTCACTCTCGGGGGAGATAAAGATTTTAACCTTAATGGAGATATGACTATTGGAGGTTCGTTTATTATATCTACCGGTTCATCTTCTACTATCGAAGTTGCAGGTCAATGGTCAAATTCCGGTACATTTACTCATGGTGGTAATTCATCTGTAATTTTAACAGCTACTGATAATAAAAATATTGATGCAGGTAGCAATTCTTTCTATAATCTTAAAATTAATAGCGGAAGCGGTACAGGTACAATATTCTCTACTCAAGGCAGTATTGATATTGATAATGATTTTACTTTAACTAAAGGTATATTAACTGTGAAAGAAGCAACACATAACATTACTGTAGGCGGTAATTGGTCAAATTCAGACACTTTCAATTGTGGTAGTGCAACAGTAACTTTCGATGGTGCTGCTCAAAGTATCACAAATGCTTCCGGTGAAACATTTAATAAGCTTGTAATTGCCGGCACAGGCACAAAAACATTAAATAATAATATTTCAATTAATGATGATTTAACTATTAACACTACATTAAGTGCAGGTAGTAACTCTGTTAATATAATTGGTGATTGGGATGGAACAGGTACTTTCAGTTACGGAACAGGTACAGTTAATTTTACCGGTTCTGCATCACAGTATATTAATAAATCTGAAACATTTTATAATCTTGTAATTAATAACTCATCTGCTTCAACTGCTGTTTTATTGGGCGGCGAACTTGTTGTTAATCATTTGCTTACACTTACCGATGGTTTAATTGAAACAGGTTCATCACATATTTTGACAATTGCTGATGGTGCTACTGTTTCTCCATCTCCAACTACTGTTGCTTCTTATGTTGATGGTCCTGTTAAGAAAATTGGTAATTCAAATTTTGTATTCCCAATAGGAACAGGTTCTGTATTTGCTCGTTTGGGTATTTCCGGTTTAAGTAGTAGTTCTACGTTTACAGCTGAATATTATAATCAGGCTTATTCAAATACTACTTCACTTGAAGCAGGTTTAAATAGTGTTAGTGGTGTTGAATATTGGAACCTGAGCAGATTAGACGGAACAGCAACTCCAAATGTTACTTATTATTGGGAGGATGGAACACGAAGCGGTATTTCTGACATTGATGCTTTGGTTGCTGCAAACTTTAGTTCAGGCGAATGGAAAAATAAGGGACAAGCCTCATTTACAGGAGATGTTAATCAAGGTTCTGTAACTTCAAATGATGCTTACACAACATTTGGTGCAGGTACGTTCGGTTTCTCTTACATTACATTAACATGGGATGGCTCTGAAGGAACTGCTTGGAATGATGCTAATAATTGGAGTGATCCTCCAAATTCACCATCTAAAACTACAAATTTAATTATACCTGATGTAACTAACGACCCGATTATTTCAACCTCAGGTACAGAGGTATTTAATTTAACTATTGAAACCGGTGGAAGTTTAACCATTAATAGTAATCAAGATTTGACAATATATGGTTCACTTGATAATCAGACAGGTGGAACATTAGATATGCAACTTAATTCAACCTTAAATGTTAAAGAAGATTGGACTAATGCCGGTACATTCACTGCAGGAACAGGAACATCGGTTAATTTTAACGGAACAAAAGATCAAAATATTAATGATGATGGACCGTTTAATAATTTAGTAATAGACGGTACAGGAACAGTATTGTTAAGTAACAATATTACAGTTAATGGTAATATGTCGATTTCAGGAACTCTCGATGCTGCTACTGCTACTATTAATTTAAAAGGCAATTGGACTAACACAGGTACATTTACATATTCAACAAGTACAGTTGAATTAACAGGTAGTTCTCAACAAACTATTACAAAAGCAACAGGTGAAGATTTTTATAATCTTACTGTTAATAACACAAGTGCAACTGCATCACAGGTTGTCATTGGTAGTAAGGTGTTAGTTTATAATTTATTTACATTAACCGCCGGTATTGTTCAAACAACATCCGGTAATTTATTATCAATTAATGGTGGAGCAACTACAAATGGAGGTAATGATAACAGCTATGTAGCCGGACCTTTAAGGAAATTTGGTATTACTGATTTTGATTTTCCAATTGGTAAAGATAGCGTTTATGCAAGATTGGGAATATCAAGCATGACAGGCTCAGGTAACTTTATTGCCGAGTATTTTAATGCTCCTTATTCCGATATTACTACAATGGGGGCTAATATGCATCATGTGAGTAAAATTGAGTATTGGGATTTAGCAAGACCTTCGGGTACTGCTGAACCACTCGTAAAACTGTTTTGGGAAGACAGCTCAAGAAGTGTTATTGATGCACCTGATTCTTTAATTGTTTCTCATTACGAAACAGGTCAATGGAAAAATTTTGGTAATTCTGCATATAACGAAGCTGCCGATTCTTCAGGATGGGTTCTTTCAAGTTCTCATTTTACAACATTTAGCCCTGTAACTTTTGGTGTTACCACTGATTATGCAGCATCAAATCCTCTTCCAATTGAGTTGTTGTCATTTAATGCTAAATTAGATAATGATAAGGTTGCTCTTGATTGGACAACAGCTTCTGAGAAAAATAATGATTACTTCACGGTTCAACGTTCTTCTGATGCATATAATTTTGATGATATTGCAGAAGTATCAGGTGCGGGTAACAGTAATAGTTTACTTAATTATAATGTTGTTGATAATGAGCCGTTATTTGGAGTTTCATATTATAGATTAAAACAAACAAATTATAATGGAAGATCGACTTACTCTGATTTAGTTTCAGTTAATTATCAATTTAACGGTTTATTTAATAAACATTTAGAGTTAAGTGTATATCCAAATCCTGCAAATAGTGGAAGTGATTTTAATATAGTTATTAAGAATGTTCCGAGAGGTGATTTAGTTCTTAGAATTACTGATATTGTAGGTAATCAATACTTATCAAGAAATATTAATATTGATAAAGCTGAAGCTGAAAAGTTAATTAATATTAATAATAATTTTAACTTAAGATCAGGTATTTATTTGGTTACTGTAACAGGAAAAGATTATTATTCAAGAGTTAAATTAATGATTGAATAATATGTTTTGAGTAAATAAAATGAAAAATGGGCGTCTAATTTAGATGCCCATTTTTTTTATGAAAAGATTACATTTTATTTTATTATGAAAAAAATTATGTAAACAACTGTTTATTAACCATTTTGTAATCTTCTCATTAAAATCTTTACAAAAAAGGTGCCAAAAGCAGAAAATTATTTTGATATTAAAAAATAATTTTAAAAAATATTACTGTTGTTTTATAAAATTTTTTTTAAACCGACGGGTTAACCCATCGGATACCGAAAAATTACCATCAGTTATAAGTTTGCAACTTAAACCATTGATAATAAGTAAGTTTTATTTTTTTTGTTTTAGAGAGAAAAAATTGCAACTGACTACAAAAAGATAAATACATAAAACGAAGACGAGAGTGGAGAAACAGGAGACCTGTCAGAGTGCGAAGCTCCTGACAGTGTCTGAATATTTATATATTTAAACTCTAACAAATTCTGTGATACTGTCAGGTTGTTTTTCCCTTTTAGGGAACGAGTGGGTAAACTAAGCTATCAATTTTATTTTTATCATCCAACAGATAATATTTTGTTATCAGATTAGCATCATAATTTATTGTAGTGTTTAAAGTAAATATTGTGTTCTAAAAGTCGGCTTTAAGCCGACTTTAATGGATAGAAGTTGTATTTCCCTTTCATTCTAAAGAATGGTGCAAGTGCAATAATTCATTTTTAAGAAATTTTGCGGTATAACTTATTTTATTCTTGGCGATTTCTTCAGGGGAACCTGTGCAGATTACTTCACCGCCATTTTTGCCGCCATCAATACCAAGGTCAATAATGTAATCAGCCATTTTAATAACATCAATATTATGTTCAATAATAATTACAGTATTGCCTTTATCTGCAAGTTTATTCAAAACTTTTAGTAATACATTAATATCTTCAAAATGTAAACCTGTGGTTGGTTCATCGAGAATATACAATGTTTTGCCGGTGTCGCGTTTAGCAAGTTCAGCAGCAAGTTTAACTCTTTGTGCTTCACCTCCCGAGAGAGTTGTTGATGCTTGTCCTAATGTTATGTAACCTAATCCTACTTCTTGTAAAGTTTTAAGTTTGATATAGATTTTTGGTATCTTTTCAAAAAATATAACTGCCTGATTAATAGTCATGTTAAGTACATCGCTAATAGATTTACCTTTGTATCGTACTTCTAAAGTTTCACGGTTATATCGTTTGCCGTTACACTCATTACACTTAACATAAACATCAGGCAAAAAATTCATTTCAATTGTTTTAACACCTGCACCTTTGCAACTTTCACATCTTCCGCCTTTAACATTAAATGAGAAACGTCCTGACTTATAACCTCTTATTTGTGATTCGGGTAATTTTTCAAATAATTTTCTTATTTCCGAAAATATACCTGTATATGTTACAGGATTGGAACGAGGTGTTTTGCCGAGAGGTGATTGATTGACCTCAACAACTTTATCAATAAATTCAATGCCCTGAATTTTTTCAAATTTTAAAGCTTGTTTTTGTGAACGATAAAGATGATGAGTAAGGATAGGATATAATGTTTCATTAATGAGACTTGATTTACCGCTTCCAGAAACACCGGTTATGCAAATAAATTTACCGAGAGGGAAATCAACTGTAATATTTTTTAAATTATTCCCTTTAGCACCAATAAGTTTTATATACTTTCCGTTTCCTTTGCGACGTTTTTCCGGTACCGGAATAATTTTTTCATTATTTAAATATTGTGCAGTTAAACTGCCTGATTTTAAAATTTCACTCGGTGTTCCTTGAGCTACAATCTGTCCTCCAAGTTTTCCTGCCAAAGGTCCCATATCAATAATATAGTCGGCAGATAGCATCATTTCTTTGTCATGCTCAACAACAATAACCGAATTGCCGGCGTCTCTAAGTTGTTGAAGAGAGTTAATGAGTTTCAGATTGTCTTTTTGGTGTAAGCCGATGCTTGGCTCATCTAAAATATATAAAACATTGACTAATTGAGAGCCAATTTGAGTAGCAAGCCTTATTCGTTGACTTTCGCCACCTGATAAACTTCTTGCACTTCTGTTTAAAGACAAATAGT
Source organism: Bacteroidota bacterium (assembly GCA_030592465.1). GTDB lineage: Bacteria > Bacteroidota > Bacteroidia > Bacteroidales > B39-G9 > B39-G9. The sequence goes on from JAUVJB010000013.1 coordinate 11,175, forward strand.
TTAATCCGACATTAATAAGAAATTTTAAACGTTTGCGAATTTCTTTGAGTATTTCTTTCGAAATTTTGTTTTGTTTACCGGAAAGTTTTTCCTCAATGTTTTCAAACCAATCATAAAGCTCGTCAATATCCATATTTGAAAGTTCGGAAATATTTTTGTCTGCAATTTTAAAGTAAAGAGCTTCTTTTTTTAATCGGGCACCATTACAAACAGGACAAGTGGTTTTTTTTATAAAATAATTAACATTTTTTTGATTTTTTTTTGAATTATTTTCTGTTTTTTGCTCAATAATATAATTAATAATGCCTAAAAAACTTAAAAAATAGTTTGAAGACGAACCAAGAGGCGTATTTTCTAATTTGAATGTTTCATCAGAACCATGCAGAATGATATTTAGAACATTTTCCGGAATATTTTTTATAGATGTATTTAATGAAATTTTATATTTTGAAGCGATAGCTTCTAATTGCCAAAAAATAAGTGAACTTTTGTATTTCCCGAGAGGTGCTATACCGCCTTTGTTTATGCTTAAATTATTATCAGGGATAATTTTTTTTATATCAATCTCATTAATTGTTCCAAGACCATTACATCTATGACAAGCTCCTTTTGGTGAATTAAAAGAGAATGAATGGGGTGCAGGTTCATCGTAAGAAATGCCGCTTGTGGGGCACATTAGATTACGACTGAAGTATTTTGTATTATTAGTATCATTATCAAGAATCATAATAATTCCTTTTCCATACTGCATAGCCATCTGAATCGATGATTTTAGTCTTTTAGTGTCATTGTTACTTAATTTATCAATAACAATTTCAATGTTATGTGTTTTGTATCTGTCGAGTTTTAGACCGTAAGTAAGTTCTTTTATCTCGCCATCGATACGTGTATATAAAAAACCTTTTTTACGGGTTTGTTCTAATAATTCTTTATAATGTCCCTTTCGTCCACTTACTATTGGTGATAGTATGATAATTTTTTTATCTGCATATTTTTGGTTAATGATATTGATTATTTGCTCATCGGTATATTTTATCATTTTTTTACCTGACTCATAAGAGTATGCTATGCCGGCTTTAGCAAATAACAATCGCAAAAAGTCATAAATTTCAGTAATTGTGCCAACAGTAGAACGTGGGTTTTTGTTGGTCGATTTCTGTTCAATAGCAATAACAGGACTTAAACCTGTTATTTTGTCAACATCGGGACGTTCTAATTTTCCTAAAAATTGACGAGCATAAGCTGAAAAAGTTTCAATATATCTTCTTTGTCCTTCGGCATATATTGTATCAAAGGCTAATGATGATTTTCCACTGCCGCTAAGACCTGTTATTACAGTTAATTTTTTTCTCGGTATGTTTACATCAATATTTTTCAGGTTATGAACACGTGCTCCTAATACACTGATATTTTGTGAATTATTACCTTTTCCAGTCAATTTTTTTATATAAGTTTATTTAGTTTGTAAAGTCCGTAAAGTTAATAAAGTTTTTAAAGTTTGTAAAGTTAGAAAGTTAAAAGTTTGAGTAGAGATGCACTGCCGTGCGTCTTTGATATTAATCGCTCTGCTTATCAGAGGGAAAATCTAAATTGTTTTATTGACGACGTAACCGCTTAGCGGTTTATACAGAGAAACACAGAGAAATGAATTACGGATTATGAATTATTAATTGCTTTGCGTTTTGCATGAAAATCTAAAATCTTAATTACGAATGGTTCTAAATCCTTTTTTAGGAATAGTTATAAAGTAAGTTTTTTTATTTTCATTGGTTAAATAATTTTCACGAAGCCAAGGATTAAAGATTTTCAATATTTTATAGTTTATTGAAAAATATTGAGCAAATTGTGCAAAGTCAGTAACTGAAGAATCAATTGCAACTTTATATACAGGTATTTTTGGATAAAGGTCTTTTTTGTTAATATTAAAACCATATTTATGTGGGTTTGATAGTATCATCTTAATAGCAATAATGCGAAAAACATACCTCGAAGTTTCATCACCCAAAATCAGATCGTAATAGTTATAAGCTTTTTGTCGTTTAATTTGTTTGTTAAGATTGCTTCGACCAAAATTAAAAGATGCTGCTGATAGAGTCCAGTTATTATATGTTTTATACGATTTATTTAGAAATTTGCAAGCAGCTTCAGTCGATTTTTCAAGGTTATATCTTTCATCAACTTCGTCGTTTATTTCAAGACCATATTCTTCTGCAGTTGGTCCTAAAAATTGCCAATATCCTTTAGCTCCCGAAGGAGAAACAGCGTTTATTAACCCACTTTCAGCAACAGCCAGGTATTTAAAGTCATCCGGTATGTTATATTTTTTTAGTATAGGTTCAATAATAGGAAAAAATCTGTTTGTGCGTTTAATAAAAAGCAATGTTTGCGATTGCCAATAAACATTTATTGACAGCTCACGGTCGAGACTTTCATAAACATCAAAATTTTTAACAGGAACTTTTTCTCCTGCAAATTCTATTTTGTCGGGTATTTGAATTGATTGTGTGTAATGAATTATATTTTTATCATAGTCACAGTTTTTATTAGTTTCCCAAAATATTGAAGTGTGAACTATAAATATTAGTGATAAAAGTAAAAAAAATACTTTTGTAATATTTTTTCTTTTGATTTTATTTAAATATGGTATTCTAATCACTTTATTAGTTAGGTTTTGATATTCTTGTTGTAGAGTAAAGTACGATAAATATTATTAAAGCATAGAAGCCGAATAAAACGACATGAATAGTTTTCCAAACAATGATATAATTGGCAATATACACAGAGATTAGTACTGATAAAAATGATAAAAGCATCAAAATAACAGCAACTCGTCTGTCGGAAAAACCAAGATATGAAAGATGATGAGTAGTGTGGTCTTTACCTCCGATAAAAGGTGATTTCTTTTTTAATAATCGGTTAATTGTAACAGAAGTTGTGTCTGTAATAGGAATAATAAAGGCAATAATAGTAATGAGAAATTGTTTTGAGAAACTAATTGTATGGAAAAAGGAAGAGTGGTTCCAGAAAAAAATTATACCGAATATTGCTAATATTGCTCCAAGAAATTGACTCCCATTATCGCCCATATATAATTTTGAAGGATACCAGTTGAAAATTAAATAGCTTATTAATGATGCAATTGTTGCGATTGATATAAGTAATGGGAAAATAGAAATAGTGTCTGATAATATAATGTTTAAAATAACACCAATTAAAATAGTTGTTGTGACAGATGCAGTTATGGCATCCATATTATCAAGCATATTTATTGAGTTCATAATTCCAATAACCCAAAAATATGTTATAAAATAATTTAGAAAAATGTATGAAGTAATGTTAATATAAATTCCAAAGTAAATTAATATACTAGCAATTAAAAATTGAAAAAAAAATTTAAGATATGGTGATGTATTAAGCATATCGTCGGCAAGTCCCATAAAAAAAGCAATAGTAATTACTGCAATATTAACAATATTATTGATTGATAATGAAGAAGTTTCAAAAAAATAATAATAGATAATTGTTAATAAAAAAATTGTATAAAATGTTATTCCTCCAAAAATTGGTTTTGTTTGATTTTCCCAACGAACGGCAGATATGTTTGATTTTTTAAAGTTGTATTTTTTTGATTTTTTTAAGAGAAATTTATTCTCAAAAAAACTTAATAAAAAGGTTAATAAAAAGATTATGATAAAGTAGTATATATTATTCATGCATTAATTTTTTAAATAATTTTTTTATGAAAGGAAATTCCTTATTCTTATTTTCCTCATCATAATAACCATACCCGTAACCATATTTTGTGTTTGATGCTTGTAAGTTGATGCCATTAAGGATAATTGATAGGCTATTTAGATTTTTTTCTTTAAAAAGATTATTAATATTCTCAATAAAACAGCGTTTTGAAGAGTTTGCTTTCATAACATAGATAGGGTAATCAGCTTTTTGAATATTATCCATTGCATCTGTAACAATGCCAATTGGTGGAGTATCAATAATTATATAATCATAATTATTTTTAAGATAATTAAGCATTTCATTTTTTTCTTCACTCATAATAATTTCAGAAGGATTAGGCGGAACAGGTCCTGCAGTGATAAAATCAAAATCACCTTTATCTGTGTGTTTAATACATTCGTCAATTGAGTGTTGATTAATTAGTATTGTGCTCACTCCTTTGTCATTATTAGTATTAAAACCAAGATGAATACGAGGTTTTCGTAAATCAAAGTCAAGTAAAATAACTTTCTTGTTTGATATTGATAATATCCCGGCTAAGTTAATGGCAATAAAAGTTTTTCCTTCACGTGCTATTGTTGAGGTTACGGTGATTATTTTTGAACCTTGTTTGTGAGAAATAAATTGTAAATTGGAACGAATAGTTCGAAACGATTCTGTAAAAATTGAGTTTGGCTTTTTATCAACTAAAAGTTGAGATACAGGTATTTGTTTTTTATAGTTTGGTATTGCCCCTAAAACAGGCACGTCAGTATAATTTTTAAGATTTTCAATTGATGTTACTTCATCATAAAACAGATATCGAATAAAAATAATTGTTAAACTTAAAATTATGCCTGCTAAAATAAAGATTAATGTAATATTCTTTTTTATAGGAGAAATTGGATTATTAGGAACATTTGATTTTTCTAATATTTCATTTAAAGATACGTACCCGGCTTGTGAGATTAAATATTCAGCTTTTTTTGCAATTAATTGATGATAAAATCCTTCATTTATTGAATATAAACGATCTAATTTTGAATATTCAACTTCATAAGAAGCATTGTTAAATATTTTATTTTCATATTCATCTATCTTTTTTTGATAATCGTTTTTTTGTTCGGTTATCCTATTTATTGTAGTGTTTAATAGTTCAATTATTAATTGTCGTTGGTTATTTATTTGATTATCAATTGTTTTTATTTGATAGTTGTTTGAGGTTACATCATTGAGTAATTGCTGTTTTTTTGTTATTAATTTTTGAAGATTATTTAAAACATTAACAATAATACCATCAAATTTAGTACCTGACAATATTGCAATAATTTCATAAATATTAGAATCTTTCCCTTTGGTAATTTGTTTTTGTATGCGTTTTAATGTAACTAATTGGAAGTCAATATTCAATATTTCATTTTGGAATTCAGTAATTTTAGTTGTAAATATCGGGGAAGATTTTTTGTCTGATAAGATATTAAAATTAAGCTTATTTTCTTTTTTAAATTCATGTAGTTCTTTTTCGGTTTTATCAAGATTTCTATAAACCGATTGAAGTTGTAAATCAATAAATGATAAAATATTTTGCGCACTTTCTTTTTTCTTTTCAATATCATATTTCATATATTCTTCGGCAATTGTATTTACTATTTCTGAAGTTTTAGATGCATTATGTGCGGTGTATGATATTTCAATAGTATTTGCATATTTATTTAAAAGCCTTATATTTAAGTTGTTAATGTATTTTGAAATAATATTGTCGGGATTGTTTATGATAAACGAATAGGCAGTTTTATTAAGATTGCTTTGTTGCAATTGTATTCTTTTATAATTATTAGCATTTAATTTAATTTCACCACCACATATTAAATTCCAAGTATTTGTTTTTAAATTATATTTATATTTTTGTCCGGCAATTTCGTATTGAATAGTAAAGGAAGTATTATTTTTAAAATTAATTAATATTGGTACATTGTAAATACATGAGTTGTTAATTTTTGTTTTAACAGAAAAGGGAGAATTCCTATATAATTCAGTTGATTGAAAAGTCCCCTGTGTATAATATTCAACATTAAGAGGGAGTTTGTTAAATATTTTTTTTAAAAATTCTTTTGATCTTAATAGTTCAATAACATTAGAAATGTCTTTTTTTTCATAAATATCTTCAATATTAAGAATTTTATGAGCTTTACTTGCTTCGTTATTAATTTGAATAATTGAAATTGATTTATAAACCGGGGGTGTATATCTTAAATAAATGAATGTTCCGAAAATTGAAAAAATAAAAAACAACAAGATAAGCCAAATATTTTTTTTTAATATTAATAAGAATATTTGAAGGTCAAATTTTTCGTTTATTATTGAAATCTTATTTTGTTGCATTTTTGTTTAATATTTTTTTAGAAAAAACTGGCTATTAATAATACTGTAGTTAACAAACTTAAATATGGTGCAAGTTCAACTAATACTTTTGAAGCGTATCTTGGTCTTGTTTCAACATAAATAATATCGTTAGCCTGAAGTAAAAAATTAGCTTTTTTCATATCTTTCAAGTCAGATATGTTAAATAAAAAAACTTGTGGATTATTTAAGTTGCCACGTATTAGTTTTATCTTATATGATTTACTAAAATTATCGATTCCGCCGGCTTGAGCGAGCGCTTCAATTAATGTGAAATTTTCGTTTGTAATTGGCAATACAGAACCTTTTGAACTGCCTCCTGAAAAAACAAACACTCTTCGGTTTGTTACATTTATTAGTACAAACGGTTTTTTATAATATTGTGAATATTTTTGTTCAAGTAATTGTTCGGCTTCTCTAATGGTAAGCCCTGATATTTTTATCCTGCCCAAAGTGGGAACTTTTACTTTGCCGTCATATTCAACGAGATATGATGTTGCGCTCCTGTTTTGAATATTGTTGCCGTCATTCAATTGTACATCAATGAGCCGAAAGCCATCGTTAGTGTAAATTTTTAAATTAAGTTTATCAAAAGGTTGAATAATATATTCTTTTTTTGAAGCTTGAAATTCAGAAAATTTAAAATCCTTTCCTGTTTGAAACATTTCACTTGGGTCAACAACTCTACATGAGGCAAATAAAATGCTGATAAGTATAAATATTAAATATTTTTTCATTAGTAAATTTTAATAAATGTTTGATAAAATACAAATTAAATTATAAAATTATATCATTTATACTGTTAAAAATAATAAATTGCGATTTTGTCAATCATTATATCTCAATTCCGAACACTCGGTATGGTTATATGCTTTCATTGCTCAATTCTTTTTCCCAGTGAAATAATCCCGATGCAATCGGGATTGCTTCGCATTTCACGGGGTAAATTATTAAAATATAAGTATTATAGGAAGAATAATAACAATATACAATCAACCATAAAATTATATCATAAAAAAGCTCAAAATATGCTCCTACAAAGTATATATTAATACTGCTTTGTAATAATTACCAAAGATAAAAATTTCTTTTTAACAAAATAACTATAAATAGTTAAAAATTGATAAAATGCTGTTTTATCTACATAAAAGTTTGTAATATAAGTTTTCGGTGTTACTTACAAGGCGAGAATAATGAAATTTATTATGAACGTGTTGCCATCCTTTTTGCGATAAGCTATATCTTAGGTTGTCGTTTTCGATGAGAGTAATAAGTTTTTGAGAAAAGTCTTTAACATCATCATTTTTTGATAGTAGAGCTGTAGTTTGTGGAATAACAACATTTTCAATGCCTCCAACATTAGTGCTGACAATAGGTTTGTTTGCAGCTTGTGCTTCAATAAGGCTAACAGGAGTTCCTTCGTTAAGTGAGGTTAAAGTAACAATATCTAATCCTGCATAAGCAAAATCAATTTCTTTTATCCAAGACGTATAGGTCAGGGTAGCTTTTCTGTTAGTTTTTGTTCCGTCAACGTAATCTAATCTTAATTCTTTCGATTTCTTTTCTAAATGATGTCTGCTCTCGCCATCGCCAATTATGAATGCTCTAATTTTTTTTGAAGTATTTTCTTTAATATATTTTATTGCTTCTAAAAACAGGTTGTGGTTTTTAATAGGTACTAATCGTCCTACAATGCCAATAGCCAGTTCATCATCATCAATATTATATTTTGCTCTAAAGTCTTTTCTCTTAAGAGCATTATTTTGATGAAATCTATCTAAATCAAAACCCAAAGGTATTACTTCAATATTGTTAGGAGATGTAATATTATATGTTTCTGATAGTTCTTTCTTTTGTAAATCACTTATTGCAATTATTTTACTGCTTTTTTTTGCCAGACTTTGTTCAATATTTTTAAATATTTTTGTTTTATATGAATTAAAGTAGGAATGGAAAACATGACCGTGAAAAGTATGTATAATTACAGGAACGTTACTTCGCAGAGCTGCTATTCGTCCAATAGTTCCGGCTTTTGATGCGTGTGTGTGTACAATATCAGGCTTAAAAGTTTCAATAATATTTTTTACTTTACGATATGCTATTAAATCGTTTCTTGGATTAATAGAACGATGCATCTCCGGTATAATGACAGGCTCAATGCCGAGATTTCGAATGATATATTCTGAACTGTCTTCGGTTTTTTCTTTCACTCCACCAACTAATAATGTTTCAAAATCGTTTGATAAATATTTTGTCAGATATGCAGCATTGTATGTTGGACCTCCAATGTTAAACCGATTTATTATGCGTAAAATTTTTGGCATTTTTTATAAATTACTTATATGTTTTTTTATAAAAGCAATCAAATTTATGCTTTTTCTATTCAAGTTTACATAAAAATTTATAATTTGTTGCAAATATATTATAAGTATTGATAATTTATTGATTAATGAAAGTTTTTTTTCCACCAATATTGAAAAACTATCAATCCCCATATTTGAGATTGAATATCTTCGGGGTTTTTTGAGAATAATTTTAATTTCATTTTTTTTATTGCATCAACATTAAAAATGCCTTGTTCTTCAATAAATTTATCATTTAAAAGGTCATCGGTTATCATTGATTTTAATTCGTTACGAAACCATTTTAATAAAGGAACTTCAAAACCATGTTTTGGTCTGTTATATAATTCCTGTGGCAGATATTGTCGGAATGTGTCTTGCAATATTCTTTTTTTTATTGATTTGTTAATCTTATAACTATCAGGTAATTGAAAGGCAAAATCAACAATATTATGGTCTAAAAACGGTGTTCTTACTTCGAGACTGTTTGCCATTGACATTAGGTCAACTTTGTGAAGCATATCACTTTGTAAAACTAAATGCATATCAGAATAAAGAATATCTGATATAGGTGAGTTTTGTGAAATGTTCTCTAAAATTGAATTTTTTATTTTTTGATATTTTTTAATGTCGTAGGCTGACTTTAACAGATTACTTGCTTGTTTTTCGTTATTTATTGCACACCATCGCCAGTATCTTTCTTTATCAGATAGTTTAAGTCCTGTTGAAAAACGGTTTATCTGCCTAATTGTGTTGCCAAATTTGTTGTTTCGTGATTGAGGAATTTTTTTCCATAAAGGAGAACCTGTTTTAATAATATAGTTAATAAAATTTGTATTATTTGCTTTAAAGTGTGCCAGATGCTTGTTATATCCGGCAAACATTTCATCAGCACCATCGCCCGAAAGAGCTACTGTGGCTTTGCTACGAGTGTGCATGCTGAGTATATTAACAGCCAATGCAGAAGAGTCGGCAAAAGGCTCATCAATATAATCTAAAACCTTATATAAATTATCAAATAAGTCATCGTTTGATAAAGAGAAAACTGTATGATTAGTTTTGTATTTTTCAGCTAATAGACGAGCATAATGTGTCTCATCAAAAAACGGTTCGTCTTTATAGCCGATTGAAAAAGTATTCAAATTTTTTGTAAACTGGGATGCTAATGCAACAATGATTGATGAGTCGATGCCTCCACTTAAAAAAGCTCCCAAGGGTACATCAGATATCATTCGTAGTTTTACTGAGTTAGTTAATAACTCAATAAGTTTTTGTTGAGCTTGTTTATATGTTAAGTCTGTTCCTTGTTTTGAGTATGGTATTTTGTAATACTGTTTTCTCTCAATTTTATTATTTCTAATTAAAATATATGAGCCGGGTGTAAGTTTTTCGGTATTTTCAAAAATTGAATTAGGTGAGGGTATGTAGTTAAATTGCAGATAATTATAAAGAGATACCGTATTAATTTTTTTTGGAATATCGTAAGATAAAATTGCTTTCATCTCTGAGGCAAATATTAACTTATCGTCATCGTGATAAATAATCAATGGTTTTATGCCAATTCTGTCTCTTGCAATAAATAATGTTTCCTCTTTTTTGTCATAAATAGCTAAAGCAAAACAACCGTTTATTTTTTCTAAAAACGATACTCCTTCATTAATATATAAATAAAGTAATACTTCGGTGTCGCTGTTCGATTTGAACTTAACGCCTTTATTTTTTAAAATTGTTTGATGCTGTTTAAAATTATAAAACTCGCCATTAAAAATTATTGTATATCGTTCGCTTATATCGGTAAAAGGTTGTGCGCCTGCTTCAGAAGTGTCAATAACAGATAGTCGTGAATGACCTAAGGCTACGTTTTTGTGCTTAAATACACCTGTGCCGTCAGGACCACGAAAAGAAAGGCTTTTTATTGATTCGTTTATCTTATTAAAATAAGATTTACCATTTTCGTTAAAAGCATAAATACCTGTTATACCGCACATTGTATATTAATATTTTTTATTGACGATTGATTATTGATTTCCGCCAGCTGGCGGATTAATATGCTGCACGCTCTTTCTCAACTGCCGCAAGTTTGTAACTTGTGGCATAAAATAAACCACGCTCTTTCGGATTTGTAATCCGAAAGAGAAAGATAAACTTTAAACTTCAAATTTTCAACTATGAGTCCACTCCGAAAATCCAAAAATGATAATGCCACTAAAACACTAAGCTACCAAGATTTACAAAGAGCTAATTTACAATGCCTTATCTTTTATATAGTGGCAGAAAGAAAACTCTAAACTATAGAATATTATTGCGATACAACTTATTTTACAGGTTGAATATATTGTTAGATTGTTCTATTGTTAAATTGTTAAGATATAAGAGCAATCCGCCAGCTGGCGGACAATTTAACAATCTAACCATTTAACAATTTGATTCATTCAACGAATAAATTTTCATCTATTTTAAGTATAATACACATTACAGAGTTTTCGTTCAAGCACTATATAACTTTGTGACTTTGTGGCAAAAAAAACTTTTCGGAGCAGTCTCAAATTTTCAACTTTACAAACTAATTATCAGGTGTAAACATCGGATCCCAAGGTGGAAGCAATGTTGGCTTTTGTTTTAAGATTTTTAATGTTTTAGCATCAACAAATTTTTTATCTACAACCACTCTAAACATATACTCATCAAACCATTTATCGGTAGCTGTCAAATACCCGTTATAAGCAGCTTTTGCTCCCCATGAATTTTCAATTAACCATTTTGTAGGGCTGTCGTTTTCATCAACATCAACACCTACAAGAGCCATACCATGAGACGAACCACTTTGGCGACTTAATATTCTCTCTTTTTTATTCATGCCAAAATTAATATTGTATAATGCTGAATAATCGTAATTATCCATTGATAATAATCCGGCATCTTTATTTAATTGTTTACCAACATCGCATGAAAAGTACATTGCTTCGTTATTTTTAATTGATTGTAAAGCAAATTTTTTAATTTCAGAAGCAGGGATATTAATATAAACCCAGTTTTTGCCTTCTTGAATATTTCTGTCGTATTGAATTTCATATAGTTTATTATATGGTCGTGATGGGTCGTCCATAAGTAAAACATAGTCGTTGAGATTAACATCTAAAACTTCTTTTAAGAAACTTCTTGGAGTGTAAGTTTTTTTTTGGCTTATGCTGTCTTTATCATCTTTATATCGCCAGGTAAATTCAGAGGGTGGTTCACCTATATTATATGCAAGAATTTTATATATATCACCAAGCATTTCAACCTTGCGTTTTTCAATTTTATCGGATTTGGCTTTTTTTGCAACCATTTCACGAAGCTCTAAACCATCTTCACGAAGTTTTAGATTTAGAATTCTGCTCATATACCGTGTGTTGTTGCTACTGTGAGTTTCCGACATTGCTGATTTTGGAACAGCACCATATTTTATTAAAAGATTTGTTAATGAATTCCAAACTCCGCCATCGTTTACAGGGTATCTGAATGCCCATTGAACAGTGCGGTCATCAATTGGTTTGTCGCCGGTTTTCATAACTATTTCTAAAAATAAATTTGCTTTTTCTAATTGATCCCAAAAATATAAGTAGCTTTCAGAAAATTCAAAATCGCTTAAATTGTATTTTTCAATAACTTTTGGTCGTAGAACGTTTAAGCCTGAAAACATCCAACATCTGCCCGAGCTTTTTTGGTCGGTTATTCCTTTTACTTTCACTTTGTATTTAAAATAATGATCAGCTTTATCAATATTATCTCTGTTTAAAGTTAATTTTTTTAAATCATTATTTGAAATAGCATTTGTAAGTGCTTTTGAATGAGTATTATTTTTGAAAGATTGCTTAATTTGTTTAAGCATATCAGGTGTAATTGTACCGTTAGTTTGTGAAAAACTAATTGTGCTGATACAACTTAGTAATATTAAAAATGAGATGAGTTTAATTTTGTTCATAGTTGTAATTTTAATTAATTAGTGTTTATAATAAATTTTTATTTATTTTAAGTATAGTAGACGTTATAGAGGTTTGTGGAGATACTAGGTAATAACAATTTTTAATGTAACA
>JAUVJB010000047.1 GCA_030592465.1 Bacteroidota bacterium
GATTCAAGGCAAAATCATAAAGAATTGTTAATTAAATAAGGTAATTATTGCCAATAAAGTATATATTTAATGTGTATTTTAGCTATTATTTGAAAGTAAATGAATCCCTATGGGTCGGGATTTCGCTAAAGCTCAACAATTTAGCAATATAATAATTAATTCGACTCTTCCAGATACTTCGGACTCTGTAAGGTCTAAACAATTAACAATTAACAATTTAATTATATATGAATAGATTATTATTTTTACTAACGGCTTTTCTGATTAGCATATCCACATTTGCAATCAACATTGATAGTTTAAAAAATGTAGTCAACACATCAAAAGATAAAAAAGTTGTTGCTTATACATTAAGTCAAATAGGATTTGCATACAAAGACCTAAATGATTTTGATAATGCGTTGAAGTATCATCAACAATCATTAGCAATAAACCAAGAGATTAACGATAAAGCAGGAATATCCTCATCGTTTAATAATATTGGAAGTGTTTATTGGAAATTAAGTAACTATGTAAAATCTTTGGAATTTTACAAGAAATCATTAGATATTCGAATTATGTTGCAGGATAGTGTTAATATTTCGGCTTCGCTTAATAATATTGGAATGGTTTACAAAGGATTAAGTAATTATGATAAAGCTTTAGATTTTTACAAAAAATCATTGAAAATTAGACAGAAATTAGGAGATAAAAAGGAAATAGCCTCAGCTTATAATAATATCGGCAGTGTATATTTAAAATTAAATAATTATAAAAAAGCTTTAGAGTATTACAAAAAATCTCTTAAAATCAGGGAAGACATTGATGATAAAGTTGACATTGCAAATTCATTAAATAACATTGGAACAGTTTATAAAAATTTGAATGATTATGATAAAGCCTTAGATTATTTTAAAAAATCATTAAATATAAGAAAGGCAATCGGGAATAATGAAGGAATTGCTTTTTCATATAATAATATTGGTAGTGTTTATTGGAAATTAAGTAGTTACAAATTAGCACTCGAAAATTATTTAAAATCATTAGAAATACGTGAAAAGATAGGAAATGAAATTTTTGTAGCAGCTTCGTTGAACAATATTGGGCTTATTTATAAAGATTTGAATAATTGTGAAAAAGCTTTAGAATATTACAACAAAGCTTTAAACATATATCAACAGATTGGAGATAATACACTTATTGCTAACTCTTATAATTTTATTGGCAGTATTTACTGGAAAAGCAAGGACTTTAAAAAAGCTCTTGAATACTATAAAAAAGCTCTTGATTTAAGACAAGAAATAGGTGATAAAATTTTGATAGCAAGCTCAGAAAATAATATTGCACTTATTTATAAGAATTTGAATGACAGTAAGCAGGCAATTTTGCATTATCAGAGGGCATTAAATATTTATCAACGCATTGGAGATTTAAAAAATTATGCTTTAATATTAAATAATATCGGTAATTTGTATAAAAAAACAGGCGATGGTATAACTTCTCTTGATTATTTTAAGAAATCTTTAAAAATTAGAATTGGTATTAATGATAAGAGCGGCATTGCAATTACATCAAAAGATATTGGTGAAATTTATTTAATTAATAAAAAATATAACGATGCATTACCTTATTTAAAAAAATCGCTAAAATTTGCCCAAGAATTAAAAAATAAAAATTTAATTAAAGACAGTTATCTTGCATTTTCAAAATTATATGCAGCAAAAGGTAATTATGAAAAAGCTTATGAATACTATAAAGCATATTCAATCGAAAAAGACAGCATACTCAATCAAGAGAGTATAAAGAAAATTGCTGATATGCAAATTAGATATGAAACCGAGAAAAAGGAAAAAGAAATACAATCATTAAACAAGGATAAAAAATTAAAAGAATTAGAATTAGCGAAAAATCATGAAGAAATTAAAAGACAAAAAATATTTATATATTCAATAATATTAGTTCTAATAGTTATTTTAATTTTTTCATTTGTTCTTTTCAAACAAAAAAATCGTATTAAAAAAGCCTATGAACTTTTAGAATTAAAGAATAAAGAGATATTGCGTCAAAAAGAAGAAATACAGGCGCAGCGTGATGCCATAGAAGCTCAAAATCATGAAATTGAGGCACAACGTGATTTAGCTACTCAACAACGAGATCAAATTGCAATTCAGAAACGAAAAATGACTGATAGCATAGAGTATGCCCGCAGAATTCAAAATGCAGTGTTGCCACCGGAAGAATATATAAATAAAATTTTACCTGAACATTTTATATTTTTTAAACCACGAGATATTGTAAGCGGTGATTTTTATTGGATAACACAAATTACAAATAAAAACAGTAAAGGAACAAAAACAGTTGTTGTTGCTGCTGATTGTACAGGTCATGGTGTTCCCGGAGCTTTTATGAGCATGCTTGGGGTTTCTTTTTTAAACGAGATTGTTAATAAAAACGAGTTAACAAGAGCCAACGAAATTTTAAATCTTTTGCGTGAAAATGTAAAAACTTCACTTCATCAAACAGGTAGATTTGATGAGCCTGCCGATGGTATGGATATTGCTTTATGTATAATTGATAATGAAACAAATCAATTACAATATGCAGGAGCTCATAATCCTTTGTATTTGATTAGAAATAGACAACTAACCGAAGTAGAGGCAGATAAGATGCCAATTGGAATTTCTGTTTTTAGAGAAGATCCATTTACCAATAATGAGATACAATTAGAAAAAGATGATATGATTTATATTTTTTCCGATGGTTATGTAGACCAATTTGGTGGGGAAAAAGGAAGAAAATTTTTGTCGAAAAATTTCAAACAACTTCTTATTGATAATCACAACAAATCAATGGAAATACAAAAGAAAATTTTAATGAATAATTTATCTCAATGGCAAGGCAATAATAGACAAATTGATGATATTTTAGTAATTGGATTAAAATTTTCTTAACTTTAAAAAAAAATATATTAAATAATGAAGTTATTAAAAATTACATTCTTATTTTCAATATTATTATTTATTAGTAATTACATTATTGCACAGGATAGTGAGCTTAAATTTAATCGCATCACTGTTGAACAAGGCCTTTCACATGATAATGTTTTTGGAATTATTCAAGATAGAGATGGATTTATGTGGTTTGCCACTCAAGATGGCATAAATAAGTATGATGGTTATAGTTTTGAGATATTTCGGCACGACCCGACTAATCCTCAATCATTGGCAACAAGCAATTTTGGTAAAATATACCAAGATAAATCAGGTATTATTTGGTGTGGAACCTATGGTGGTGGTTTAGACGAATTTGACCCTCATTCAAATAATTTTATTCATCATCAACATGACGACAATGACACAACAACAATAAGTGATAATAGAGTACAATTTATTTTTGAAGACAAACAATCTGAATTATGGATAGGAACAGTCGCAGGAGGACTTAATAATTACAATCGTGAAAAAAATGTGTTTACATCATATCAATATGACCCTAATGATGAAAACAGCTTAAGCAGTAATATAACTAAATGTATTTGTGAAGATTATACAGGAGCATTGTGGGTTGGTACTCGCAATGGGTTAAATAAATTTAATCGACAAACAGGTAAGTTTATTAGATTTAAACATAGTAATAACAAAAATTCTGTTAGCAATAATAGAATTGAAGTTTTATTAGCTGATAAAAATTATATATGGATTGGAACACGAGGTGGAGGGCTTTGTCGCTATAATCTTAAAACAAAGAAATTTAAAGTTTATAAAAACGACCCTAATAATAAATATTCATTAAGTGATAATCGAGTAGAATATTTGTTTATTGATTCTTTTGGTAATTTTTGGGTTGGTACTTATTTTGGAGGATTATGTAAATTTGACACTGCAAATGAAAAATTTATAGTCTATAAATATGATGCAGGTAACCTTCATAGTTTAAGTCATAACAGAATTGAATATATTTATGAAGATAAATCCCAAAATTTATGGATAGCAACTCGTGGTGGTGGCGTTAATAAACTTGATTTAAAACCTAAAAAATTTATTAATATTGGGTATAATCCGGTAGAAAAAAATAGTTTACCTTTCCCAAATGTTTATGCAATTTCACAAGATACCTCAGGCTGCTTATGGGTTGGCACCGATGGTGGGGGTCTGACAAAAATAGATAGACAAAAAAATAAATTTACGTATTTAAAAAATAATCCCCAAAATTCAAAAAGTATAAGTCAGAATAGAGTATGGTCTGTTCTTATTGATAAATCAGGTACTTTGTGGGCAGGAACTTATACAGAGGGTCTTAATAAGATGATTTTAAAAAATGGTAAGTATGAATTTATTCATTACACACACGATATAAATGATACTAACAGCATTAGTGGGAATCAAATTAATGTAATATATCAAGACCGGCAAGGTGCAATATGGTTAGGCACAAAATCAGGTCTTAATAAGATGATTTATTCGCAAGATTCGTCCAAGGTTATTTTTAAGCATTATAAACACAAGCCAAATAATCATAGAACTGTCAGCGATAATTACATTAGTGCAATTTATCAGGATAAGGCAGGTACTCTATGGGTTGGTACTTATGTTGGAGGATTAAATAAATTTGATGCAAAAACAGAGACTTTCAAAACCGTCTCTGTTGATTCAAATATAATTACAAATTTTAGAGTTCAGGCAATTACAGAAGATAATTCGGGAGTATTATGGATTGGTTCTGAAGGAGGAGGTGTTTTTGAATATAACCCTGAAAACAATCAACTTAAACAATATTACCAAGATAAAAAGCATGCAAGTAATGTTATTTTAAGTATTTTATTTGATGATGACAAATATTTGTGGATGGGAACAAGCAATGGTTTATTAAAATTTAATATTGAAACAAAAAAAAGTAAGAATTATTGTGT
Source organism: Bacteroidota bacterium (assembly GCA_030592465.1). Classification (GTDB taxonomy): domain Bacteria; phylum Bacteroidota; class Bacteroidia; order Bacteroidales; family B39-G9; genus B39-G9. The sequence continues at coordinate 4,889 of JAUVJB010000047.1, forward strand.
TTTAGATGGTTTATTAAGTAATGGTTTTAACAGAGGAGCATGTTATAAGAATAATAAAGGTGAAATGTTTTTTGGAAGTATTTCCGGCTTGTCTCATTTTTTCCCTGACAAAGTTCAAAATAATCAGAATATTCCACAAATGGCAATAACAGATTTTAAAATATTTAATGTTTCTTATTGGGATAATAATAATAAAAGTTTTAAACGAGATATTTTAGAAAATAATAAAGTTGAATTATCATACAAAAATTATGTTTTTTCATTTGCTTTTTCTTCTTTAGATTTTACAATACCTCAAAAAAATCATTATAAATATATGTTACAAGGGTTTGATAAAGATTGGACATTAATAGATAAACATGAAGTAACATATACAAATCTTGATCCCGATAAATATGTATTTAAAATAAAAGGTTCAAACAATGATGATGTTTGGAACGAAAAGGGAATTTCAATTAAAGTTATTATTACACCGCCATTTTGGAAAACCCCATGGTTTTACGCTTTAGAAATTATTGCTTTAATATTATTGATTATTTTATTTATAAAGTACAGAGAGAAAAAATTTATTAAAGATAAAAAAGTTTTAGAAAAAAAAGTTAAGGAGCGTACTGCTGAGATACGTCAAAAAAATGAAGAAATAGAAGCACAATCCGAATATCTTGATAAAACAAATAAAGAATTGGAAAAATTATCGTTTGTTGCAAGCAAAACAGATAATGCTGTTATTATTATGGATGCAAAAGGTAACTTTGAATGGATAAATGACGGGTTTACACGAATGTATGGATATAATTTTGAACAATTGATTAATGAAAAAGACAGGAATATTATTGGAGCAAGCTCTAATTTAAAGATTAATGATTTAATTAATATTTGGTACGGTGATAAAAAACCAATTGTTTATGAAGCATTAAATACCACACGTGAAGGCAAGGAAATATGGGTGCAAACAACTCTTACGCCAATTCTTGACAATGACAATAATATTCTAAAATTAGTAGCCATTGATACTGACATTACTGCAATAAAAAAAGCTGATGAACAAATAATGCGGATAAATACAGATATTACCGATAGTCTGTCGTATGCAAAACGCATTCAAGAATCAATAATGTCACCTGTTAATGAATTGGATAAATATATTAATAATTTTATTTTATTTAAGCCAAGAGATATAGTAAGCGGCGATTTTTACTGGTTCTCAAAAAAAGCAAATAAGTTAATTTTAGCAGTAGCTGACTGTACCGGTCATGGTGTTCCGGGTGCTTTTATGAGTATGCTCGGAATCTCGTTTTTAAATAAGATTGTTAATGAAAAAGATATTATCAAACCAAAAAATATTTTAGAAAGATTAAGATACAATGTTATTTCCTCATTAAAACAAACAGGTAAAACAGGTGAGACAAGTGACGGCATGGATATTGCTGTCGTTTCTATTGATTTTAATTTCAATATATTAGAATTTTCCGGTGCTTTAATACCTCTTTATATTATTAGAAATAATGAACTTATTAAAATCACACCTAATCGTATGCCAATTGGTATATTTATTGATGAAGAACACAAGTTTACAAATAATGAAATAAAATTACAAAAAAATGATATAATTTATTTATCTACTGATGGTTATTCAGATCAATTTGGTGGAGAAAACGACAATAGGTTTAAATTAAAAAATTTTAAAAAATTATTATTAGATATTCATCATGAAAAACTAAGTGAACAGAAAAATATATTGAAGCAAAATTTTGAAACATGGAAAGGTGCCGGTGAACAAGTTGATGATGTTCTAATTGTTGGCTTAAAAATATAACTTATGTTTAACATTTAAAAAACCTGTCAGAGTGCGAAGCTCCTGACAGAGTTTGATGTTTAACGTTTAAGGTTTAATGTTTAACGTTTAATGTTTAATGTTTAACGTTTAATGTTTAATGTTTGATGTTGTCGATAATTTTTAAATCTAAAATCTAAAATCTAAAATCAAAATTGTTAATATATGTTTAAAACAAAATTTACAATACTGTTTTTATTATTTATAAATAGCACCATTAATTTATCGGCAGCAATAAATCAAAACAAGATTGATAGTCTTGAAAATAAATTAAGAAATGCTGTTGGTGATGATAGAACGCTGATTTTAAATGCTTTATCATACGAGTATTTGACAGTTTCGCCTGAAGCATCTTTAAAATATGCTAATCAAGGATTTTCTGCTGCAATTCGGTCAAATAATAAAAAGGAAAAGGCTAATGCTTTAAATAATATTGGTACTGCTTATTATTACTTAAATCAATTTGACAAAGCTATTACTTATTACAATAGGTCGGTTGAAGTGAGTAAAAAGAAAAGAAATAAATCAGGCATTGCTGCTTCTTTAAGCTATATTGGAAATGTTTATTGGAAAACAAACAATTACGATAAAGCGTTAAATTATTATCAACAAGCATTAAAAATCAGAAAAAAAATTAAAGATAAAAAGCTGATTGCTAATTCATTAAATAATATCGGGATTGTTTACCGTGATTTAAGTGATTACGACAAAGCATTAGATTATTATTTGCAAGCATTAGAAATTAATTCAAAAATTAATGACAAAAAAGCCCTTGCTTACTCGTTAAATAATGTTGCAGGAGTATATTGGAAATTAGGTGATTATGATAGAGCAATAGAAAATTATCAAAAATCATTAAAATTAAGACAGGAAATCGGATATAAAAAAGACATTGCAAAATCATTAAATAATCTTGGTATTGTTTATAAAGATTTGAGTAATTACAAAAAATCTCTTGAATATCATATTAAATCATTAGCAATAAAAAATCAAATTGGTGATAGAAACGATATTGCATACTCATTAAACAATATTGGAAATGTTTACTGGAAACTGAATAATAACAAAAAAGCTCTTGAGTATTATTTTAAATCACTTAAAATAAGAGAAAATGTAGGAGATGAGATTGGGATAGCCAATTCACTTAACAATATTGGCATGGTTTATAAAAATCTTAATAACTACGATAAAGCTATTGATTATTATCAAAAATCGTTAAAGATAAAGAATAATATCGGCAATAAACAAGCTATAGCATACACGTTAAATAATATTGGAAGTGTTTACTGGAAATTAAATAAATATGGCATTGCATTAGATTATTATATGAAAGCTCTAAAAATTCGTGAGCAGGTAGGGGATAAAAAGTATATTGCAGCTTCATTAAATAACATAGCAACTATTTATAAGGACTTAACTAATTATAAGAAATCAATAGACTATTATAGAAAAGCATTAAATATTTATAATGATATTGGAGATAAAATACTTATTGCCAGTTCTTTAAACAATATTGGAAGTGTTTACTGGACATCTGAAAAATATAACAAAGCATTAAATTATTATTTAAAAGCTTTAGAAATTCGTGAGCAGGTAGGAGACAAAAAATATATAGCACGGTCGTTAAATAATATTGGATTGATTTATCGAGATCTTGAAAAATACACTAAATCTTTAGAATATTACAAAAAATCATTACAAATTTATACTGATATAGGTGATAAAAAAGGCTATGCAAAAATTTTGAATAATATTGGTAATTATTATCATGAATTGAACAATCCCTCTAATGCGTTAAATTATTATTTAAAATCACTTAAAATTAGACAACAAATTAATGATAAGAGTGGGATAGCAAACACATCGAAAAATATTGCAGAATTATATATCGACAATAAGAAATTTTTAAAAGCTTTGCCTTATTTAAAAAATGCAATTAAAATTGCCAATAGCATTAAAGAACAAGAATTAATGAAAAATATTTGTTATGATTTTTTTGTTTTATACTCACACATAGGTAATTATAAAAAATCACTTGAATATTTTGAACTTTTTGCAAACCATAAAGACAGTATTTTTAATCAAGAAAACACAAAAAAAATTGCAGAGTTACAAATTCGATATGAAACTGATAAAAAAGAAAAAGAGATAAACATTCTAAAGCAAGAAAAACAAATTAAGGAATTAGAATTAAAATCGCAACGTAATTTCAGAAATTTTTTATTAATAAGCGTTGTTTTAATTATTTTTCTTTTGTTTCAACTTTATAAACGTTACAAATTAAAACAAAAACGTAACGATTTGTTAAGTGATGATAATGAACAGTTAATGCAAAAAAATAAAGAACTTCAGAACACAGAGAATGTCTTAAAAGAAGATAATGTTGCCAAAGATAGACTTTTTTCAATTGTGGCTCACGATATAAAAAATCCTTTATCAGCTTTAATTTCGGTTAGTGAGTTTATGAATGATAATTTTAAGTCGATAGAAAAAGAACAATTATTACAATTTATTCAAGAGTTAAATAGGTCATCAAACCAATTGTATATTTTATTAGAGAATCTGATTAATTGGTCAAAATCGCAAATTGGCGGCATCACTCATAATCCTGCACGAAATGATTTGTTCGATATTATTGATGATTGTTTTGAGTTATTTAGGGTTAATGCTCAAATAAAAAAAATTAATCTTATTTCATCAATCCGACCAAAAACGTATGTGTTTGCCGATAAAGAGGTTGTTTCAACTATTATTAGAAATTTGGTTTCAAATGCAATTAAATTTACCGGTGAAAACGGTACTGTAAAAATAAGTGCCAATGATTTAGGAGCTAAATTAGAAATTGAAGTTGCCGATAACGGAATTGGAATGAGTGACTATGAAATACAGAACCTGTTTAAAATTGATAAGCAAACTTTAAAAATTGGCACAGATGATGAAAAAGGTACAGGATTAGGACTCTATTTATGTAAAGAGCTGATTAAAAAGTCCGGTGGCGAAATATGGGTAGAAAGTGAATTAAATAAAGGTACAAAATTTATCTTTTCAGTTCGAAAATATTAGTTATTTTGTTCTTGATAATATTAAAATTCAATGTAAATTTGTAGTAAATGTAAATTTTGAAAAATAATAGATATGAATATTTTAAAAATTTTAATCTTAACATTTATTGTTTTAGTCATAAATAATTTTTTGTATGCAAACAATGGTTTTGAAAATGATAATATTGATAAAAAAGTAAAATCAATAGCAGATACTAATAAAGCAGGATTTTTTAATGAAATTGCGCATAAAAATCTTTCTGTTTCACAAGATACAACCATTAAATATGCATCTATTGCTTTAAAATATGCACGTGAATATAATAATGAAAAAGAAGAAGCAAATGCTTTAAACTATCTCGGAATAGCATTTTATAATAAAAATGATAATGAAAGAGCACTTAATTATTATCAAAAAGCATTGAAACAAACTCTCAAATTAGGAGTTAAGGAAGATATAGCAAATTTAATGCAAAAAATTGGTATTGTGTATTATAATTTAAACGACTTTAAAATATCTCTTTTATATTTTCAACAAACATTAAATATTTATAATAGCTTAGGTTATAAAAATAAGCAAGCACAAATATTAAACAATATTGCCGATATTTATTTTTATTGGGAAAATTATAATAAAGCTGATGAAAATTATAATAAAGCTTTAGATATTTTCAAAGCACTTGATAATAAACAAGAAATTGCAAATTCCTTTTTTCAAATTGGTAATGTTTTTCAAGCAGCAAAAAAATACGACGAAGCTCTTGAGTATTTCGACTATTCATATAAAATATATAAGGAATTAAATGATAAAAAAGAATTAATAAAATTGCTTAATAAAATTGGAGAGGCATATAAATTTCAGGGCAAATTTAATAAAGCCTTAAGTTATTATAAAAGAGCTTTTTTAATTCAAGAAAAAGTAGGTAATAAAATTGAATATGCAATATCTCTGAACAGTATGGGAAATGTTTACAAAGAGTTGAAACTGTATAATAAAGCTTTGGAATATTATAATAGAAGTCTTGAAATTGTCAAAGAATCTGATATGCAGATTACTATTATGGATAATTATAAGGCTTTATATGATATTTACTATATTACCGATAAATCTAAAAAAGCTCTTGAATATTATCAAAAATATGTAATAGTAAAAGATTCCGTATTTAATATTAAAAAATCAAAAGCTATAGTTAGAGACCTGACTGAAAGCAAATTGATACAAAGTGAAAAAGAAGTACAATTATTAAATAAAGAAAAAGAATTATTTTTACTAAAAATTGAAAAACAAAATATTATTATTTACTCAGGAGTTATTATATTTATAATTGTTATCATATTTCTAATCTTTTTAGTTATTATTTATAGAAAGAAAAAAAATGCATATAAGATTATTAAAGAAAAAGAAGAAAAAATTAAGCAACTTGAAATGCAAATAAAGTAAACATTCAAAAAGATAATAATCTATGGTTTAATGTTCAATGTTCAATGTTTAAAAAACCTGTCAGAGTGCGAAGCTCCTGACAGAGTTTGAGGTTTACTTTTAGGGTTTAAAGTTTAATGTTCAAACAACCCTTGGTTTAAATTTGTAATGTTAACAGGAATAATAAGATATAACAAGATAATAATTTAATTTGGATTAATTCGTGGACAAACAATTCAACAATAAAAAAAGATGGCATTACAATCAAATATAAAAGTAGTAACAACTCACATTTTAAATGAGATGAAACTAAGAGGTGTAAAAATCTCAATGTTAACAGCTTATGATTATTCAATGGCTCGTATTATTGACCAAGCAGGTATTGATGTAATTCTAGTAGGAGATTCTGCCTCAAATGTTATGGCAGGTTTTCAATCAACTTTACCAATTACCTTAGACCACATGATATATCATGCCTCATCTGTAGTGCGTGCAGTGAACAGGGCTTTAGTTGTTGTTGATTTGCCTTTTGGAACTTATCAAGGTAATTCTAAAGAGGCTTTAGCTTCGTCAATTCGAATTATGAAAGAAACCGGTGCTCATGCTGTTAAGTTAGAAGGTGGTGAAGAAGTTAAAGAATCTGTAATGCGAATTCTTTCTGCAGGCATTCCTGTTATGGGACACCTCGGATTAACACCTCAATCAATTCATAAATTCGGTACTTATGTTGTGCGTGCCCGCGAAAAAGATGAGGCTGAAAAACTTGTTAAAGATGCTCATATTTTAGAAGATATTGGATGCTTTGCAATTGTGATTGAAAAAATACCTGCTAAGTTGGCTGCTCGTGTTGCTAAAGAAGTTCACATTCCGATTATTGGTATTGGAGCCGGACATGAGGTTGATGGTCAAGTTCTTGTTCTTCACGATATGCTAGGTATTACTCAAAAATTTTCACCCCGTTTTTTACGTCGATATCATAATCTTTCTGAAGAAATTACAGGTGCTGTGAAAAATTATATTGCCGATGTCAAAAATGTTGATTTCCCTAACGATAAAGAGCAGTATTAGATTTATACTTTGTGCCGTTATATTTTGCACTTCGGCAAGCTCAGTAGAGCCGTAATGTAATTTGCCTGCCTTGTGAAATTGTTTACCAAGTGAAATGTTTACCAAATGAAATGCGAAGCATATTTCATAATGGCGAAGCAATATTTCACGGGGTTATTTAGGTGTTTACTGACAATTTACTGACAATTTACTGACTATTAATCAATATGTTTAAATTATAACCGAGTTAAGTATATTTAGTCGTTACCTGCGTATGGTCGATATTTGCCATAAGCGTAAAAATGATTAACTTTGAAAAAAAAAGCATTATGCAAAAGATTCTTGAAAATAAAATAGTTGATTTAAAAAATATTTGCTTGTCATTGGGGGTAAAAAGAATTTATGCTTTTGGATCTGTTGTTTCAGATAAATTTAGAGATGACAGTGATATTGATTTTTTGATTTCATTCGTAGAAAACCTCTCAATTGAACAATATACTGATAATTATTTTGCACTTCAATATAAATTACGGGACTTGTTTAAAAGGGAAATAGATATTGTTACCGAAAGAACTTTATCAAATCCTTATTTTATTGAAAGTATTAACGAAACAAAAGAATTGATTTATGAAGCGTGAGATTAAAAAACACCTTTTTGATATAAAAACGTCAATAGACTCAATAAATGATTATTTGGGAGAAAATAAATTTTTTTTTGAATATCAGGAAGATAAACTTTTGCGAAGGGGAATTGAGCGAGAGATTGAGATAATCGGAGAGGCCACAAACAGAATTTTCAAAATAGATCCTAATATCCATATTGAAAATGCAAGACAAATTGTTGATACTCGGAATTGGGTTATACATGGATATGATAAGGTTGATGATGTTGTGATTTGGGGGATAGTTTCAAATCATTTGCCAAAATTAAAAAAAGAAATTGAAGAATTATTAGAAAAAGAATAATGCCATCAGGCAATAAAGTATAAAAAAAATAAGCGAACCAGAAGTAATATCAGGGCTTGTTGCCTGCTTCAAGCTAACTTGAAAGATAAGAGTTTCAAAATTCCTATATTTTTATATACTAACCGAATACTTGTAAGTAAAATAATAATAAAAACAATTTTAAAAGCAACATTCGATTGCATATCTTTGTTAAAAAATAATTAACTATGCAAACAATACGATTAAGAGTTAATGATAAAGTTTATAAATACTTAATGTGGTTTCTAAGTAAATTTAATAAAGAAGAGATTCAGATAATTGAAGAAAATAGAGAATTCATTTCAGTTAAAGACTATTTATCTAAGGAATTAATAAAGGTTGATAAAGGAACTATTGAGTATTTTGATTTTGATGAGTTAGATAATGACTTAGAGAATACAATAAGAAAATATGAAGCTTAAAATTACTAAGTCATTTAGGGACAAACTAAATAATCAAATTGAATATATTGCCAAAGATAAGCCAATTGCTGCACGAAAATTCAAAAATGATATTTTAAAACTGATTGAAGTAATTCCAAAGATGCCATATATCCACAGAAAATCAATTTTTTTGATAGAGATGACATTAGAGATTTAATTTTTAAAGGGTATGTTATTGTTTATAAAGTTAATGAACCCAATGGGATTATTGAGGTTTTTGGATTTGCAAAATATGAAAGGACACTTTAATAATAGCTCTAATATATGTCTCTTGATAATATATGATAAGAAGTGTTTACCTGAAAATAATTTTTAGTCAGATTTCTTGCCGGCACTATGTACATAATTTGAATAATCTATTTTTTAATCTTAAGAATATGCCCAATATTCAAGTATTATATGAAGACAATCATATAATAGTAGTTAATAAAAGAACTTCTGATATTGTTCAAGGCGATAAAACAGGAGATGTTACCTTAAAGGATAAAGTTGCAGATTATTTAAAAGTAAAATATAATAAACCCGGAAATGTTTTTGTAGGTGTTACTCACCGCTTAGATAGACCCGTTAGTGGTGTTGTGGTTTTTGCCAAAACAAGCAAAGCTCTTACACGATTAAATAATATGTTTGCTGATAAAGAAATACATAAAATTTATTGGGCTGTAGTCAAAAATAAACCACAAAACAATTCAGGAACATTAACTCATTATATCGTAAGAAATACAAAGATTAATAAAGCATTTGCTTATGATAAAGAGCAAGGAAACTCAAAAATTGCAATATTAGATTATAAGACAATTGCAAATATTAATAATTATTTTTTGTTAGAAATAGAACTGAAAACAGGACGACATCACCAAATTCGTTGCCAGCTGGCAAAAATTGGTTGTCCTATTAAAGGTGATTTAAAGTATGGTTTCAATCGGTCTAATAAAAATTCAGGCATTAATTTACATGCTCGAAAAATATCATTTATTCATCCCGTTAAAAAAGAACTTCTGACAGTTATTGCCCCAACACCCGACGATGTTATCTGGAATGAATTTAATAAAATATTGAAATAAAAAACAAATAAATTGTTCAATTGCTTTATTGTTTTATCAGATGTTCTGTTTAAGTTACAAACTGGCGTGTTGTTTTTGTTCAATTTTTGTCTAATATAATTCCTGCAAGTTTTGTATATACAAAATAAGGTAATAAGGTTATTTTTATAGTGTATTAAATCTTTCTACTAAGGTTAAA
>JAUVJB010000133.1 GCA_030592465.1 Bacteroidota bacterium
AGTTATCCTCATTTAATCCAATTATTTAAATACAAATATACAAAATTTCGTTGTCAAATCATTTTTCCATTGCGGGTTCTTTGCATGAAGCACAACGATGGTGGTATGTTTTAGTTGCCGACTTCGAAGCTATTCACTTTCAAGTTACAATGAACTTTATGCGAGCTACAACCCTTTAATTTACTACTGACTCGGTAATTAAATATACCACGTGTTATATGCTGCCAATCTTATCTTTGAATTATCAATTTTTGTTTTTCTGTCCATTTTTTGGATTTAATTTCAATCATATAAATTCCGTTGTTTAAGTTCCCAATATTAATTTGTTGCTTATTTTGTTTAAGTTTTTCTGTGCTAATTAATTCGCCAGTTACATTATAAATATTTAATGTCAAGTCAGCGTTGTTTTCATTATCTATATTAAAAGTGAGAATGTCAGATGCGGGATTAGGATATAAACAGAATGAAATATTATTAAAATTTTGTTCGGAAACAGAAGTAATTAGATTGTCAAAACTCAAATTATCAATATAAAGGACTGAATTTCCATATGGTCCAGTTGGAAAACCGCCATTTAAAGGGCCATAGAAAGCAGAAAATCCTATCTGGGCACTATCTGCCTGAGTGTAAGCAGGAATTGAAATACAAAATGATGTCCATGAAGATGCTGTGACTGTGTCATTATGAACTGTTGATGAAACTTCAACTCCATTGTAATAAAGAGTTATCCCAATAGTCAAAGTATCTCCATTATGAGGTAAAAATTTGTAATAACCACATAATGAAGTAGGATGTCCAGAAATAGGAAAAGCTGGTCCATTATATCCAGGGAAAAATGCTGTAGTAGAGTATCCAAAAGCTCCTGCGAAAAGAGTATCTCCTAGTAATGAAATATTATTTTCCATTCTTATCGAAAAACTTCCAATACCAATTGGGTAGTGGTCTGTTGATTTTGTTACAGGGATATAATTACTTTTTCTAATCAAATTATTCGTTATCCAATTCCCATCCGGAATTTCTACACTATCAATTGATGTATGGGTAGGATAATAAACTGAATGTCCCAGAACCCAGTTTTCAAATCCATTATTTGGAATTTGAGCATTTATAGTAATTGTCATTGCAATTAAAACTGTAAGAAAAATAGTAAATGTTTTCATTTTTATTGTCGTCAGTGATTTAAGTGCTGACACCGCACTTTTAAATTCATTATTTTTTTCAAAGTTCGTTTGTCATTTCTACTGGTTCCAACTAACGTCAAAGTTAATCAATTTATATTCAGTCAGTTAATATTTTTCTGTTTTATTCATTTTTACTTCATTTTTTCGTCCTACGTTAGCTCAAAAACTCAACTGAATTTTTCGGTAGGGGGATTGCATATAATGATTAGTATAAAACACGTTTTAATGTGTTTTATATAATGTTAGTAATCAGTAAGCCCAATTTGTTTCATTTTTACAAAAGGCAAATACTCTTTTGCTTCTTTTTAAATGTCAATTTTGACAATGATTACGACTTGTATAGTTTGTTATACATAATCTAACCACGCCACTCGCCAATCCCACTCCAAGTCATATCTAGCGTTCTGTTTCCACTAATATCATCATAAACACTTTTCATTAATTCAAGTCCACCTCTATTATTTAACTCTTCTCCAATTTTTTTTATTAAAATATCTCTTATTTCAAACTCTGTCCTTTTGTTATCAAAATTGATATCGTTTACTCTTTTCCAAATCATTTCTGCTCTATATTTCTCCTTTAATTCTGCCAATTCCATCTCAAATAAATCAATATCGTCATACTCAAAACGCATCAATTCCAAACTGTTTTCACCAAATTCTTCTAGTTTTTTCTTTCGCAGTATATTTCTTTCTACTTTAACATCAGTGATAATTTTTTGATCAGTCAATTTTGCTAGTGCAGCTTTACGTACTTTCCAAAACTCATTAGTTGAGGCAATATCAGCAAGCGCTTTTGTGTCAATTAAATTTTCTATTGCAGATTTTCGAACATGCTCATCTTTATCATTTTTTGCAATATTGACAAGTATATTTTGATCAGTGCTTTTTGATACTGCTTTTTTGCGAACCCAATCATTACTGTCATTCATCGCTACATCAGTAAGTACTTTCTGGTCAATTACTTTTTCGATTGTTACCCAGCGAACACACCAATCCCTATCATTTTTTGCTACATCGACTAGTATATTTTGATCGTTAATTTTTGATATGACTTCTTTACGGACATTTTCATTATTATCATTTTTGGCTATATCAGCAAGAATGTTTGGTTCCGTAATTAATTTTAATATTTCTTTGCGGACTGCCCAATAATCTTCATTTTTAAAAGCATCAATAATGATTTTTTGGTCAGTAATTTTTTTTAATGCAATGATGCGAATATCCGCACTTTTATCATTTTTCGCAGCGCTTACAAGTATTTTCTGGTCTGTTTCTTTTTCTAATGCTGCCATTCGAACATCATGATCTGAATTTTTCCATTTTGGTTTGAATAAATCTAATAATGCCATGACACCTCCTTTTTTTTAAATGATTTTACTTCCATTATTCACAGTACTCAAATTGGGCTTATTGTTACTAACGATGGCAATATGGCATGAAGCGGATTGCGAATGACTTCCTATCAAACTAAAATGAAATTTGAACGGGTTAAATCGCTTCAAATTAGCACTTTACCGCTTTTTTCTATATTGCGTGTTGTACACCGTTTTGATACGTATCTAAGCAATACTCCAATCTTTGTTTTCAAGTTCAATCTTAAAATTAACTTTTGCTTTTAGTGCTTTAAAAATCCTTAATACAGTACTAATTGTCATGTTTCTTGTATTTCTTTCAAGTTTCGATATCTCAGATTTTTTTACTCCAATCAAGTCGCCCAATTGTTCTTGTGTCAGATTTCTTTCTTTTCGAGTTTGCTTAATCATCTCACCCAAAATATCAAGTTTTAACTCAAACTCATACTGATCTCTTTTTTCAGTTCCAACCTCTCCGATATATTTATCCTTAAGTTTGTCAAAGTTGTGAAATTTTATTTCTTTAGTTTCCATATCAGATTGTTTTAAAGTAAAACTCCATTATCTGCCTTGCTCTTTTTATTTCAGCTTTTGGAGTCTTTTTTGTTTTTTTTATAAATCCATTTGTTGCAATTACAAGCGTTTCCAAACTATCTCGTTTATCCCAAAATGCTAATAATCGATATTGAATCCTATTGTATTTTGTCCTAAACTCCCAAATATCAGAATCAAGTTTCTTAAATAATTCTGAGTCCTGTGTCAACCTTGCTTTATCAACGTTGTAAATTATCTTCTTACGAGCCTTATCATCCAAGGAATCAAGGAACTCTTCAACTTCATCTGAGTAAATTGCATTAAAATATTCAACCATAATAAAATAATCTTGTTGCAAAGATACTTGTTGTTTCCATATATAGCAACTAAATTATCAAAAAAAAACTTATCAAGGATTGCTATATATTTGAAATGGTTTTGCTTAAATGGTGTACAACATCATAATAAGGCACACTAGCGTGTCTTATATCATTATATCGCTAAACTTATTTATTAAGTTATTTCAAAGTTAGTTTAAAAAAATCAAAATATCAAATTTTTATTTGTAAATAAATTTTCCAAATCTTTGAGATTTGGAAAATCTTTCATGCATAAAAAATGAATTAGTTAATACGAGTGTAAAACCAATCAACTTTATTAAAGCATCAACAACTTCTAATCTCTAAGTGTCGGGATTTCACAAAGCTCAACTTTATAACTTTGAGTCCACTATGAAAATTAAAATTATCAATTTCTATCCGCTTATCGGATTTATAACAAGCTGATGTACAGACTTATACATTTTAGTCTTCCGTCAGCTGACGGATCAACCGCTTAGCGGCTTTTCGGAGCGGACTCAACTTTATAACTTTATAACTTTACAAACTTTATTATCTTTGCATAATTATAAATTAATATTATTTTTATAAATTCGAGCTCTTTTTTAAACACTGAATATATTTATGAATAACAGAAAGAAAAAAAATCAGAATAGCTTTAAATCAACAATATTTTTTAAGATAATAATATCAGCATTAGTTATTTTAATGTTTTTATGTGGGGTCTATGTTTATAAAATGTATAATAGAGTTTTTCAACCTAATGTTGTCCTTACTACAAAGCATTCAAAATATTTATACATTCCGACAGGTTCAAATTTTAATGATTTAAAAGAGTTATTATATAAAAATAATATCATTTTAAATTTAAATACTTTTGAATGGCTTGCCGAGAAAAAAAATTATGTTAATAATGTGAAACCAGGGCGGTATTTTATAAAAAACCAGATGAGTAATAATGAATTAATTAATTTACTGCGTTCAGGCGAACAAACACCTTTGAATTTAATTTTTAACAATATTAGAACTGAACAAGAATTAGCTCAAAAAATTTCATTTCAAATTGAAGCAGATTCAACAGATATATTAAGATTGCTGAATGATAAAGAATTTCTGTCAAAATACCATTTTACACAACAGACAATAATGAGTATGTTTATTCCAAACACTTATGAATTTTATTGGAACACGTCTGCTACACAATTTTTTGACAGGATGTATAATGAATACTTAAAGTTTTGGAACGATAAACGAATAAAAAAGGCTGAGCAGATTGGCTTAACGCCGCTTGAAGTGAGTACATTGGCATCAATAGTTGAGGAAGAGACAAATAAAAACAGTGAGAAAAAAAGATTAGCAGGTGTTTATATTAATCGTTTACGAAAAGGAATGCGACTACAAGCTGACCCTACCGTTATTTTTGCTATTGGAGATTTTTCAATAAAAAGAGTATTAAAAAAACAATTAAAATTTGATTCGCCTTATAATACTTATAAATATAAAGGTTTGCCTCCCGGTGTAATATGTATTCCTTCGATATCTTCGTTAAATGCAGCTTTAAATTACGAAAAACATTCATATTTGTATTTTTGTGCAAGTGCTGATTTCTCAGGACATCATGTTTTTTCTAAATCGTTAAGACAACATAATAATAATGCAAGAAAATACCAAAGAGCACTTAATAGAAGTAGAATTATGAAATAGTTATCAGCGTTTTTCATTTTAGTAGTTTATATTTCTGGTAAGTAATTATTTTAAGAATAGAACACAGATGACACTGATTCGAATGATTTATGCTTCCGTCATCTGACGGATGCGATTATTTGTTTAATCTATGTTCTATTAAATATCAAAAAAATGAATAAAATATTTATCATATTCATAATGCTTATAGTTTTAAGCTCATGTAATACAAAAAAATATAATGATAAAAATTTAACGGTTTTCAGATATAATGAATCGAAAGGAATTGCAACATTAGATCCTGCCTTTGCAAAAAATCAGACAGTGATATGGCCTATTAATCAGTTGTTTAACGGGCTTGTTCAAATGAACAACAGTTTAAAAGTAATGCCTTGTATTGCAAAAAACTGGGAAATATCAAATCATGGCAGATTATATACTTTTTATCTACGTGATGATGTTTATTTTCACGATAACAAGATTTTTAAAACAGGCAAGGGTAGGAGAGTCGTAGCATTCGATTTTGTATATAGTCTTCATCGCATACAAGACCCCAAAACAGCATCGCCGGGTGCCTGGATTTTTGATAAACTTGATAAAAATCTCAATAATAATTTTACTGGTTTTAAAGCTGTAAACGATAGTGTTTTTCAGATATTTTTAAAGAATCCTTTTCCTGCTTTTTTAGGTTTGCTTACAATGCAATATTGTTCGGTTGTACCAAGAGAAATTGTTGAATATTATGGTCGTGATTTTCGCAGTCATCCTGTTGGCACCGGACCTTTTAAGTTTAAAATATGGAAAGAAGGTAAGAAACTCGTATTTGTAAAAAATGAAAATTATTTTGAGAAAGACAGCAATAATATCCGACTTCCATATCTCAATGCTGTTGCAATTACATTTATTAACGATAAACAATCAGAATTTTTAGAGTTTGTGCAAGGTAATATTGACTTTTTATCAGGTATTCATGCAAGTTATAAAGATGAACTCATTACACGCGGTGGTAAGTTAAACCCTAAATATCAGAATAAATTTAATATGTTTACCCAAGCATATTTGAATACCGAATATCTCGGGTTCTTGTTAGATGATAGTCTTGAAATTGTGAAAAAAAGTCCTTTAAAGATTAAAGCAATCCGTCAGGCAATAAATTACGGCTTTGACAGACGAAAAATGATGACTTATCTTCGAAATAATATTGGAACTCCTGCCACATCAGGTTTTGTTCCTGAAGGATTACCGTCATTCTCAGCCAAAAAAGTAAAAGGATATGATTACAATCCTGATAAAGCTCGTAAATTATTAACAACAGCAGGTTACCCAAGCGGTAAAGGATTGCCTGAAATTACTTTAATGACAACAAGCGATTATCTCGATATTTGTGAATATATACAACATCAACTTTCAATTATTGGTATAAATATTAATATTGATATTAGTACCGGAGCAAGTTTTAGAGATATGGTTGCTAATTCGAAATTAAATTTTTTTCGCGGTTCATGGATTGCAGATTATCCTGATGCTGAGAATTATCTTGCGCTTTTTTACAGTAAAAATTTTAGTCCCAAAGGACCAAATTACACACATTTTAAAAACAAAGATTTTGACAAACTTTATCGCCGGGCTATGAACGAAATAAGCGACAGCATTCGTATTGATTATTACCGGAAAATGGATCAGATTATTATTGACCAAGCTGCTGTTGTACCTTTATATTACGATGAAGTTGTTCGTTTTTCGCAAAAAAATATTGTTAACTTGGGAAGCAATCCAATGAATTTATTAATATTGAAGAATGTGAAGAAAATTACGAATTAGTAATTAAGAATAAACAATAATCAATAAACAATAATCAATTAATATCTATCTTCTTGCTAAAAAATAATTTTTATTAACTAATTTTACAAGCTATAATTTAAAAATAAGATTATCATGTTACAAAGAATTCAAAGTCTTTATTTATTTATTGTTTTGGTGCTTACAGCATTAATGTTTTTTTTGCCTTTTGCCGATTTTTCAGTTACCGGCAATGTGTTTGTTTTTAACTTTTTAGGAATTATCAATACACAAACCAATGATTTAATTGTAAAAGTATTACCTATTGTAATATTATTATCATTAATTTCTTTTATCAGCATTTTTGAAATTTTTAGTTTTAAAAAACGTATGTTCCAAATTAAACTCGGAAAAATTAACATTATTTTCCTCATTGCCTTAGTTGCTATTGAAGTAGTTACTGTTTTCGGAATTAAAAATGAATTTAATGTTGAAGATATAAGATTTTTATTTCCATTAATATTGCCTGTAATTTCAATTATTTTAATTTTATTGGCAAACAGGGCTATAAAAAAAGATGAAGAAATAGTGCGTTCGGTGGACAGAATTAGATAAACAATGTAGAGACGTATTGCATACGTCTCTATATGGTAAAAGTTGAAAAGTATGAAAAGAATTATAATTATTACAGCATTAGTTTGTGTATCGTTTTTATATTCATGTGTAAATAAAGAAACAAGAATTAAGATTGATAAAATAGACAGTTTATTAACACAGATTGATAGTTTAAGCCTACAATTAGAACAAGTTAAAATTGATAGTTTACAATTAGTCTATTCAGTTGTAAAAAGCAACATTGAGTTCTTTCAAAATAATAGTTTTGAACTTCCTGATGATAAGAATTTTATGAGAGACTTTGGCAGTTATGGATTAGTTGGTAAAAATTTAAAACGACTGCTTGGTAGTTACAGCAAGATGAATACCGATGTTGAATATTCAAAGACACAATTAATTAATTTACGACATGATATTAAAAAAGAATTAATTATTAGTTCAGATACTATTAATAGATATATTATTGATGAAGCAGCGGCTGTTAATGACATTAAGGTAAATTTGCTGCCAAAAATACAATTATTAAACAAGCAATTGCCTCTTTATCATAGAACACATAATTCGGTTGAAAATTTTAAAAATAAGTTGGAGAATTAAGAATTACGAATTAAGAATTACGAATTAAGATTTTAGAATTAAGATTTTAGAATTAAGATTTTAGAATTAAGATTTTAGAATTAAGATTTTAGAATTAAGATTTTAGA
>JAUVJB010000268.1 GCA_030592465.1 Bacteroidota bacterium
GTTTATAATTGGGTTGAAATTTATTCATTCATTAATGAACAATGGACATCGTATAATAACCAAACAAATCCGGAATTTGAATCACTTCGTGATATTGTAAATGTTGCTATTAACCCGAATAATTTCAATCAGGTTTTTTTTGGCAGTTGGGGTTATTGAGTTTTTGAATTTGATAATAATAAGTTTGTGAAATTGTATAATGAAGACAATACTGATAATGCATTACAAAATGTTGTAAATCTAACACCACATTCTTATGTGCGAATTGGAGGAATGGCTTTTGATAAAGAAAATAATTTATGGATAACAAATGCATTGGTTGATAACCCGATTGTTGTAAAAAAAGCTACGGGAGAATGGATTAATTATAATTTTCAAAATAAAATCAGCAATATTGATATTGGCAATATTATTATTACTCAAAATGATGACAAGTGGGTTGTTTTACCGCGAGGACAAGGATTGTTTGTATTTAACACAAATAATACAATTGATAATGTTAATGATGATACTTATAAAAAAGTTAGTCTTTTAGATGCTGACGGAAAGATTATTACAAATGATATTTATTCAATTGCAGAAGATCTTGATGGTGAAATATGGGTAGGAACGAACCAAGGTGTTGTGGTTTTTTATAATCCGCAAAATGTTTTTACAAATAACAATTTTTATGCACAACAACCGTTTATTGAAGTTAATAATAGTGTCCATCATTTGTTGTCAACCGAAATTGTTTCTGCAATTGCTGTTGATGGCGCTAATCGAAAATGGTTTGGAACTCAAAACGGAGGTGTTTTTTTAGTATCTGATGATGGAGAAAAGCAGATTCTTAATTTTAATATTGATAACAGTCCTTTACCATCAAACAGTATTACGAGTATTGCAATTAATCACAATACAGGAGAAGTGTTTTTTGGAACCGGTTTGGGCATTGTTTCTTATAAAAGCACAGCAATAATCGGCAGTCAAAATTTTGACAAGGTTTACGTTTATCCAAATCCGATTAAACCCGATTATCATGGCTTAATTACTATTAAAGGACTTGTTGCTGATGTTAATGTGAAAATTACAGACATTACAGGAAACCTTGTTTATGAAACAAAGGCAAATGGTGGCGAGGCTGTTTGGGATGGGAATAATTTTTCAGGCAATAGAGTTCATACAGGAGTATATATAATTTTTTGTACAAATGATGATGGTTCAAAATCGTTCATTACTAAGCTGTTATTTATAAATTAGATGTTGAAAGAACTCAACTTTATGAACTTTATAAAACTTGATAAACTTTATAACTCAATGATTAGATGCTTTATAAAACACGCGGTATAATTTTACATCAGATAAAATATTCCGATTCAAGCAATATTGTAAATGTATATACAGAACAGTTTGGTAGGCAGGACTTTATTATTAGCCAATCAAAAAACAAAAAAATAAAAAACAGACACAATATTTTACAAGCATTATTTTTGGTCGAAATAGATGCATACATAAAAAAGAATAGACAGTTACAGCGGATTAAAGAAATAAAAAACATTTATCCGTTTAAATCAATCCCGTATAATATTTCAAAAAGCACAATTGCCTTGTTTGTTGCCGAAGTACTATACAAATCATTACAACACGAAGATCTAAATACTAATCTTTTTAATTTTTTATTCAAATCAATTCAATTGCTTGACGAAGAAACAAAAGGAATTGCAAATTTTCATTTGTTTTTATTAGTTCATCTGACAAAATTTTTAGGTTTTTATCCAAGCGGGAAATATTCCGACGATACTGCTTTTTTTGATTTATATGAAGGTCGTTTTGTTATGTTGCGACCAATGCATTCGCATTATATTTCTCCTGAAAACAGTAGTTTTTTTAGTAATATTTTAAATTTGACTTTCGAAAAGTTTGACCAATTTAGTATTACAAATAGTGCCAGAAGTCAACTATTAGATAAAATTATTGAATATTATCAACTTCATATATTGTCATTTAAAGAAATAAAATCACTGCCTGTTTTTAAGTCTGTTTTTGAATAATAATAAACTTTATTTAATAAGCAATTTTAATTAATGAGAATTTTTATATTTTTGTCGTTCAAAAAAAGCGAAATGGTTTTGTGCGTCTGATAGGATTTATGTAATAAGGCTGTTTTCTGGTGAGAACTAAAAATTTTCAGGGGGAAATTAGAAATTGGAAAGGAATAACCCCGATACAGTCATTTTTACTTACGTGGTAAACTTTGTTGCGTGGCAGTTTTAATGACCATTAATGACAATAAATGACAGCGAAGTCAAATGATTATTGACACAGAAATAATTAAATATTAACAAAATACGAAAAAGAATAAATGAAATACCCAAATATATTAGCATCTAAGTTACCAAATATAGGAACAACTATTTTTGCAGTAATGTCGAATATGGCAGATGAATACAATGCAATTAACATGTCGAGAGGATTTCCGGATTTTAATTGTTCCGACAAACTGATTAGTCTTGTTAATAAATATATGAAAAAAGGCTATAATCAATATGCTCCTATTGAAGGAATAATGCCTTTGCGGGAAGCTATTTCGAAGAAAACAGAAGAATTATATTCTGTTAAATACAATCCGGAAACAGAAATAACCATTACAGGAGGAGCAACCGAAGCAATTAATGCGGCAATAACTTCTTTAGTACAAGAAGGCGATGAAGTTCTTGTTTTAGAACCTGCTTATGATTGTTATGTACCTGCCATAAAATTAGCTGGAGGACAACCGATTTTTACTCCTCTTAAAGAACCAAGTTATCGCATTGATTGGGACGAGTTGCAAAAAAACATTACTCCTCAAACAAAAATGATTATTCTTAATTCTCCTCAGAATCCAACAGGTGCAATTTTTTCTGCTGAAGATCTGCAGAAGCTGAATAAAATTATTACAGGAACAAATATTATTATTCTTAGCGATGAGGTTTATGAGCATATTATTTTTGATGGTTATGAACACCAAAGTATTGCACGATATCCAAAATTAGCCGAACGTTCAATTATTATATCGTCTTTTGGTAAAACTTTCCACGTAACAGGCTGGCGATTAGGTTATTGCATTGCACCAGAAAACATAATGAAAGAATTTAGGAAAGTTCATCAATTTTCAATGTACACAGTGAATACTCCTATACAATATGCTGTAGCAGAATATCTTAATGATAAAGAGGAGTACCTTAATTTGGGAAAATTTTTTCAACAAAAAAGAGACTTTTTTAATACCGGTTTAAAAGATTCTAAATTTATTATTCGTCCCTCATTAGGAACATATTTCCAATTACTTGATTATAGTAAGATTTCAGACGAAAAAGATACTGTTTTTGCCGAACGGCTTACTAAAGAGTATGGTGTTGCCTCAATACCGGTTTCTGTTTTTTATCATGACAAAATTGATAATAAGGTTTTAAGATTTTGTTTTGCAAAAAAAACAGAGACTATTGAAAAAGCCGTTGAAAAATTACTTAAATTGAAATAAATAAAATATTTTTGTATAAAAATAATCGGCCCCGTAGTTCAATGGATAGAATAGAAGTTTCCTAAACTTTAGATATGAGTTCGATTCTCGTCGGGGCTACTTTTTTTTATATTTTGTAACAATTGTAAGATTTAAACGGTTTAATTAATAAAATTTAAAATTTAATTTGTATGAAAAAATTTAACTTCAAAAAAGTAATTTCTTTGTTGTTTGTCAGTGTGTTAGTTTTAAATGCTGCAGCACAAGAAGAAAAGGCAGACACCACAAAACCGGAAGGCTACAAATTTACAATGGAAAAGCAAGTAAAAACGACTTCCGTTAAAAATCA
>JAUVJB010000061.1 GCA_030592465.1 Bacteroidota bacterium
AATCAGCTTTATTATTATCATACAATTCATAATCTGTTTTACCGATAAGATTTTTAGTTTTAAGATTATAAAAATCTAAAAATGACGAATTAGCGCCAATATATTTACCATCAATATCTTTATAAAAGACTAAGTCGGGAATTGAATGAATTATTGAATGGAGTATTGATTTTTCCCTGATTAATGAATTTTCAATTTTATTTTGAGATGTAATATCAATTGCAATAACTAAAGTAACCTTTTCGTTCGAGCTATATTCTGTATATGGAATAGTCATTAAATTAAAAGTCTTCTTATTACCTTTGTAATCTTCAATTGGATATTTGGGAATAAATTGTTTTGTGTCAGAATATTGAATTTTTTTAAAAAGTTCAACATATTTATTATTTACTGTTAGATTTTTTACCTTTTTTTTAATTAACAATTCATTAGCAGAAATTCCAATAAAATCAACTGCAGCTTTATTAGCAAGAATAATATTATTTTTTTCATCTTTTGCAAATATTATATATGGTACTAAGTTAATAATTTGTCTTGTTCGTTTTTCACTGCTCACTAATTGTTTTTGAATTTGTTTTCTTTGATTTAACTCATTGTTTATTTCAATGGTTTTTTGTTTAACCTGGCGTTTTAATAACCATATCCAAAATAAAACTACAAGAATTATGGCAAATAACAATATGCCAATAATAATTAAACCTCTTATGAAAGATTTATTAAGATGTTGATTTTGATATGATACAAACCATTTAGTGTAAATTTTACTATATTCTCCACTTTTTTTAATAATATCAATACCTTTATTTATTTTTGAAATTAATAAAGTGTTGGTTTTATAAGTTGCAAAGCAAATTTCTTTTGAAGGGAAAGGAGAAATAGAAACAGAAATATTTTTAAGTTCTAATTTTTCAATTATTTTAAGTCCTAACAATTTTGGAATATATGCACAATCATATTTGCCTGAAGAAAGTAGTTTTAAAGCTTTTTCTTGGTTTTCAACTTCAATAATGTTTGGTGAATAATTATTTTCAATTAAATAATCTTGTGCGATATCTCCTTTTTGAACTATTATTTTTTTACTTTTTATATCATCGAGTGTATTTATTATTAAATCTTTTCTGGTAAAAATTGAATATGATATAATATTGAAAGGCTTTGATAAACAATATTTTTTACTTCTTTCTTTTGAGTAAATCATGCAGGCAACTATATTATTCTTCTTCTCACTAAATTCTTTAAGAACTTCTGCCCAAGGCACAAGCTTAATATCTGTATCATAGTCAATGACATTGGCTATAGCATTCATAATATCTACATCAAAGCCGACCGGCTCTCCAAAGTTATCAACAAATTCATAAGGGTATAGATTTCTATCGGACAAAAATATTATGGTATCATTCTGTGCAAGAATAAAGGAACTTTTTAATATTAAAATGAGTAAAATTAAACTTATAGTTTTGATATGTTTCATTTTTTTAGACACTGATTTCACGATTTTTTTAATTTTTTTGCCACTAATGCACTAATATATTTGTGCATTTGCGGCTTATTATTTTTAATTCAAGAATTACACAAATTTTTATCTATAATGAGATATTTATTTAATTGCCTTTGTTTTTGTCATTAAAAATACATTAAAATTTTAATAATTTCAAGAAATAAATTCTTTTTAACAGTTTTTCGTCAAAAGATTGATAAATATCATCCTCGTTTGTTGGTTCAATCAGACTTTAAGAATTAAAATTATATATTGATGAAAAATAACAAACCTTTTTTATACTTCTTTATTTTATCTTTTTACCTTTGACTTTTATTTTGTAAAAATATGAAAAATAGAACTCTGAATAAAACCTTATTATCAGCAATTTTTATAAATTTATTATTTTTATTTGCTTCAAATAGTATTATTGCTCAAATTAGCGATGGAGGGTTGCCTTTAAGCTACAATATAAATCTTAAAAAAGCAGTTCCCTTTGAAGTTTTGGAAAATTTTGACGTAAAAAAATTGTTAATAGAAGACACTATTAACTCAAAACTAAAAGGCAAACCTTTACGTTTTGCAAAAACATTCAGTGTTAATTATAATACTGAAAATTCAGGTGTTTGGGATACTCTGCCAAATGGAAATAAAACTTGGCGTTTGGGTATTAAATCAAAAGGTGCTTATTCTCTTAGTTTTACATTTAATAAATATTATCTGCCTCCTAACTCAAAAATTTTTGTTTACAATATAGATAAATCACAATTACTCGGAGCATTTACCGATAAAAACAATAAAAAAAGCCAAATTTTATCAATATCTCCGGTTAAAGGCGATGCAATAATTATTGAATATAATGAGCCTGCAAAAGTAGCATTTAAACCATTATTAAACATTATTCAAGTTGCACATGATTATAAAGGAATATTTAATTATTTAAGGACAAAAGATGGACAATACGGACTTTCCGGCGACTGTAATGTCGATATTAATTGCAATGAAGGTAGCGAATGGCAAAAAGAGAAGCATTCAGTTTGCAGAATTATTATTGATAATAGCGAATTATGTACAGGTGCTTTAATTAATAATACAAAAAATGACAGCAAACCATACTTATTAACAGCAAATCATTGTATTGGTTCTGAAAATAGAGCTGAGACATCTATTTTTTATTTTAATTATGAAAATATATCATGCAATGATACAATTGACCCTAATCCAAGTCCAAGCTCAATACAGTCAGTATCAGGCTCATATTTAAAAGCAACAAAAAATGATAGTGTCGGTAAATTAGATTTTAGCCTAATTGAATTATCAACACCACCGCCAATTGCATATAAACCATATTATTCAGGGTGGGATAGAAGTGCTTCGCCTGCCATGAGAACAGTTTGTATTCATCATCCACAAGGGGATGTAAAAAAAATTAGTAAAGATAACGAAGCTCCTGTAAGTAATACTTATACAGGTTAAGATTCGAATACTCATTGGAAAATTCTCAGTTGGGAACTTGGTACAACCGAAGGTGGTTCATCAGGTTCACCATTATTTGACGAAAATCATCGTATTGTTGGCAATCTCACAGGTGGTGTAGCTACTTGTGATTATCCCTATAATGATTATTTTGCAAAGTTTTCAAATTCTTGGGACGATTATAGTGATTTTTCACAACAATTGAAACATTGGCTTGACCCTGATAACTCTGGAGTAACTGTAATAAACGGGAATGAACCTCATTCTGCTGTGGTTACAGATATCCTTACTTTAAATAATTTTGGTGAAAATGATAGTGCTGCTTTATATCTTGCTAATGAAGGTGGTTACTTAGCAGGAAATAATGTGTATGGAGATTTAGCTAAAGCCGAATATTATGATTCTACATCATATAATTATAGAAATGTAATACAAGGTATTTATATTTACTTTGGTGTTGCAACAGGTAGTCAATCAAACATTGTTTTTTCAATTTGGGATGATAATAATGGCACCCCCGGTGAGCAAATTGCTTCAGTAACTAAACCTATTTCATCTATTGTTGCCGATGTTACTAATAGACAATACACTTATGTTGAATTTGCTACGCCTGTTACTATACCCGGACCATTTTATGCAGGAGTTGTATTGCCGCAGATTGCAGACGATACACTTGCAATAGTTACTAACACAGTAGGAGATACTCAAATAAACACAGCTTGGGAAGAAAATTCAGCAGAACAATGGTTCCCTTATGATAGTGATAACTCTTGGGGAATATCTTTAAATCATGCTATTTGGCCAGTTGTTGGGTATGTGGCTACATCAGTTGATAATCTTCCTGAAAAAAAGAACCCATATGTCAAAGTATATCCTAATCCTACTTCAAGTAATATTTTTGTCGATTTGTCAAACTTAGAAAACGATGCAGAATTATATGTATATAACAATTTTGGCGTTCTTATTAATAAATACAATAGAAATAAGACTAACAGCAATTTAGTTAAGATTGATTTTACTGAGCATCCTGCCGGTTTGTATCTAATTCAGATAATTACACAAGACAGTAAAATTGTAAAAAAAGTTTTGATTGTGAAATAGTGTAAACTTAAAACAGTAAATATTTCAGTAATCGAAAACGATTGGTGTATGACTTTTACTTAAAATGGTCAAATTGTAATATTGTTAAATGGTTAAAAACACAAAAAATTAGGTTTTAGTAAAGAAATTAAGAAAAGTAAGCATATTAAAGTAATTTGTCGGGTTATCAATAATATAATCATTGAGTCCACTCCGAGAAGACCTGACATGTTTGTGCTAATAAAAAACGAACTACACAAACCGCTGATAGTCATTATAATAGAAAACATGTCAGGTCTCTATAATTTAAAATTACAACTTTTTAGAGTGGATTCATCATTACAAATTTTTAACTTACATCACATTCCTTTCCAAGCACTTTGTTCTAACATCAAAAAACGTTGTTTTTCTTCTTCTGTCATTAAAACAATTGTGTCTTCAAATTCTGCACCTAAGCCAATAATTGGTTGTTTAATCATGTTAATTAGCATATCAACAATTGGAATATTTGGAAAAGGTAAAGCAAAAGTAACTTGAGCCTTATTATTTTCTACTTCAATATTTTTAATAATTCCCAGTTCAACTAAAGACAAATCTATTGCAGGATGTTTAACATTTTCAATTGCTTTTAACACATCTTCTTTTGTAGTCATGATTTTAATTTTTTGATTCTAAAATTTTATTGTTCCCAAAAATATAAAATTAATTAATATCACAAATAATTATTTTTTTATTGGATATTTTTATTAACTTTATGTATTAGTTTAAGTATCAATTCTTTCAATAATGAAACAAGGAATAATCTATCAAATTTCAACACTACATTCTTTAATTAATCAAGTATATGATGGTAATTCAACAATAAAAGAATTAAAAAACCATGGAGATTTTGGCATTGGTACATTAAATGGATTAGACGGTGAACTTATTATGCTTGATGGTATTGTATTTAATATAAAAGATGATGGCAAAGTGCGTATTGTTAATGATTTGGAAAAAACACCATTTGCAACAGTAACTAATTTTAAGAGTGATTTATCTTTTTTTATTAATGAAAAAATCGACTTTGATGAATTATTAAATATTATTGATACCAAAATAGAAACAGATAGCTTTTATGCAATAAAAGCTGAAGGAGTTTTTCAAAAAATAACCGCAAGAAGTGCACCAAAACAGAAGAAACCATATTTGTCATTTCCGGAAGTAATGAAACAACAAGTAATGTTTGATTATTCAAATGAATCCGGCACATTAGTCGGTTTTAAAATTCCTGACTATGCAAAAGGAATAAATGTGCAGGGTTATCATTTTCATTATATTAATGATATTCTCACAAATGGCGGGCATGTCTTAAAATTTGAAACAGAAAAAATTAAAATCTGTATAAGCCAAATTACAAATTTCAATATAAAATTAAATACAATTTAAATACTTATTAATTATAAACACATGGAAATACATTCAACAGGACAAAAAATTAGCGAAAAAATTTCGTCAATAATTTTAAGTTTTCTTAAAAAAGAAGAAGTCAACTTTATTTTTGGGATGCAAGGCGGATATACAGGAGGCTTTGGTGAAGAATTAAATAATTTTCCTGAAATTAAATTTGTTCATTGCCAACATGAAGAAGGAGCCGGTTTTATGGCAGACGGATATGCAAAATCATCAAAAAAGTTTGGTGTATTGCTTACTACAGCAGGTCCCGGACTATCGAATACTTTTACCGCAATAATTTCTTCTTATGCCGACGGAACACCAATACTACATATTTCGGGAGCTATACCAAAAGATAAAATTTTTAAAGGTTCAATACAAGATACATCATCGTTTAATTTGAATATTTCAACTGCCTTTAAAGAAACAACAAGATTTCATGCTGATATAATTGATAAAAATAATTTTCTTCAATATTTTAGAAACGCTATCAGGTATCTTTTTAAAGGTAAAAAAGGACCTGTTTTATTAAACATAGGTTCAGATTTATTTTCTCAAGAAGTTGAACACAAACTTGAATATTTTAGACATTTCGATAACAATTATTTTGACCGAGAGGCTTCTAAGCATGCTATTGATGTAATAAAAACATCAAAATCAACATTAATTTTAGCAGGTTATGGAGTAATACAATCAAAAGCTCAAAACGAATTAGAATTATTAGCCCAAACGCTTCAAGTTCCTGTAATAGTAACGCCAAAAGGTAAAGCATCATTTAATAATGAATCTGATTTGTTTCTAGGTGTTTTCGGTGCAGGCTCAAATTTAATACCGGAAAAATATCTAAAAACCGAATATGTTGAAACAATTATAGCTATTGGCACTTCTTTTAATGAATATTCTTCAGATGCTTGGAATAATAATCTTTCTAAAGTGAAAAATATTATTCAAATTGACATTGATCCTTACATTATTGGGAGGTCGTTTACTAATACTTATGGGATTATTGGAGATGCAAAAACTACTATAAACTATTTAATAAATAAAATTAAGAATGAACCTATTTCTTTTTCTCACTTAAATGTAAGTACTAAAATAAAAAGTTATAAAGATAATTTTGAAAATATTATATTTCCCGATAAATACTGTTCAGATGCAATGCCTCTAAAACCTCAACGGTTATATAAAGATATTTATGATAGTTTTTATCCTTATAAAGTCAATTTCTTTATTGATAATGGCTCTTGTATTTTTTGGTCAAGTCATTATTTAAAACTTCGTAGTAATTGGAAATACTTTATTTCTTTAGGATTTTCATCAATGGGATATGCAATACCGGCATCAATTGGTGGCTGTTTAGGTGATACTTCCAAAATATCTGTTTCAATATCAGGCGATGGTGCAGCTATTATGAATGGTAATGAACTGAAAACAGCTGCTGAATATAATGTGCCTGTCATTTTTATTATTTTAAACGATGGTAGATTAGGGATAGTTCACCACTCAACAAAACTTTTATATAACAGACCTAATCCGGGCGTTTCATTTAAAAAAAGAATTGATTTCGTTAAATTTGCCGAGGGACTTGGAGTTGAGGCTTACAGGATTGAAAAACCCGGACAAATGAATAAAAATTTTATCAAAAAATTAGTTGAAAAGAAAAAACCGATTTTACTTGACTGTTATATTGATCCTGAAGAGATACCTCCAATAGGCAGTAGAATAAATCAAGTTAAGAAATAGTTGTTTCTTTATTTTAATCAATAAATAAATAGTTAATTATCTAATATCTAATTATTTATTAACATATTTTTATTAATTTTATATAAAAAAGTATGCAAAAATTTGACAATTATACCATAAAAGATAAAATAATCATCTTAAAAGATAAAACTATTTACAGAGCTATTGATAATAGAACTAATAAGATAGTTATTTTAAAAATATTAAAACCTGAAAATAATACAATTCAATATATTAATCGCCTTAAAAACGAATTATCAATTAGTAAAAAGATAGGTATTGGTAACATTATTAAGCCAATTAGTATTGAAAATATTAATAACAACATAGTTCTCATTACAGAAAATATAAAAGGAGAAGTTTTATCGTCTTTTATTAAATCGAAACGCTTTACTTTATCTTTCATTTTCAATATTTCAATAAAATTATTAGATATAATTGAGAATATTCATAAACAAAATATTATTATAAAGAGTTTATGTTCTGATAATCTTATTTATGATAAAGACTCAGACAGAATTACATTAATCAGTTTAGAGACTGCATCTGAATATTTATTTGAAAATCAACCACATGATAAAAAGGATATTTTGGAAGACAATTTTAGATATCTATCTCCGGAACAAACAGGTAATATCGCTCAAGTTGTTGATTACCGCACAGATTTTTATTCTTTGGGAGTAATTTTATATGAATTATTAACAGGTATAACTCCAATTTTTTCTGATGATAATATGGAGTTAATAAATAATCAGATTGAAAAAAAACTTATACCTCCAAATAAATTAGATTTATCAATACCTTCAACACTTTCACAAATAGTAACAAAGTTATTAAAAAAATATCCTGACAACAGATATCAAAGTGCTTATGGGATAAAAAAAGATTTAGTATTATGCTTTACACAATTTAATACCACAGGAGTTATTAGTACTTTTAAGATAGCAAAACATGATGTTTCTGATAGATTTCAAGTTTCGGAAAAACTCATTGGAAGAGACGATGAAATATCAAAAATAATCTCGAAATATGAAAATTCACGTAAAGGTAAAACGGAAATAGTGTTAGTTTCCGGAAATTCGGGTGTAGGTAAAACAAAATTAATTACAGAATCGCACAAAGTAATAACAAATGAAAAAGGATTTTTTATTTCAGGGAAATTTGAGAAACTTAACAGAAGCAATCCTTATTATGCTATTGTTAATGCTTTCAATAATTTGATAGATATTATTTTAACTAAACAGAAAAATAAAATTCATTATTGGAAACAGAGCATATTACAAGCACTTCCCATAAATGCACAAGTTATTGTTGATGTAATACCAAAGCTTGAACTTATTGTAGGTAAACAACCTGCGATAGAGAAATTAGGAGCAAAAGAAACAGAAAATCGTTTTAACATGAGTTTTGCTAAATTCATAAACGTATTTACTCAAAAAGGATATCCTCTTGTTATTTTTCTTGACGATTTACAATGGTGTGACACGTCAAGCTTTAACTTACTCGAATTTCTTATAAATAATACTGAAACTAAATATTTATTAATTATTGGAGCATATCGACAAAAAGAAGTTGATGAAATACACCCTCTAAAAGTTTCTTTATCAAAACTTAAAGATAAAAATATTTCTTTAACTAATATTCAAATTTATCCCTTAATATTAAATGACACACAAAAAATTATTGAAAACACAT
The DNA here is from genome assembly GCA_030592465.1 of Bacteroidota bacterium. Classification (GTDB taxonomy): domain Bacteria; phylum Bacteroidota; class Bacteroidia; order Bacteroidales; family B39-G9; genus B39-G9. Next base: position 8,906 of record JAUVJB010000061.1, read on the forward strand.
TTAAAAGATATAGTAATAATATTGAGGAACTTACTAAAATTGTACATTTAAAAACAAATGGTAACCCGTTTTTTATTAACCAATTTTTAAAAAATTTACATGAAGAAAATTTAGCTTATTTTGATTATGATTCACACTCATGGAAATGGAACATTAATCAAATTAAACTTAAAAATTACACTGATAATGTGGTTGATCTTTTAATTATTAAAGTGAAGAGACTCCATGTAAATATTCAAAAATTACTTGAAATAGCAGCTTGTCTAGGAAATGAATTTAATACTAAAACCCTTTCGTTAGTTCTTAAATCTTCTGCTGTTGATATAAGAAACGATTTACTTGTACCTATTAGAGAAGGTCTTATTGCAGCAGTTAGTGAAAATTACGAAATAGATGTAAACAATAACGAATATTTGAATATTAGATATAAATTTTTACACGATAGTATTCATCAAACAGTATATTCTCTTATTGACGAAAATAAAAAAAAACAATTGCATCTTGATATTGGTCAATTTTTAGAGCAAAATTTAACTCAACCCGAATTTGAAAATAATTTTTTTAAAATAGTTAATCATTTGAATATCGGGAAAGAACTTATTGAATATCAGTCAGATAGAAATAAACTTATTAAGCTTAACTTAGTAGCATGCAAAAAGGCTAAGGCTTCTGCTGCTTATGCACCGGCATTAAATTATGTATTAATTGGAATTAACCTAATAGGAGATAATTCATGGGACGAAGAATACAACTTAAGTATTGATTTATATACTGAAGCTACTGAATGTCTATATTTATGCGGTGATTTTGATAAGATGGATGAATTTGTTAATAAAATAAATGATAATGCTAAAACACTACTTGATAAAATAAAAATTTACGAAATACAGATTCAGTCGCTTAAAGCACAAAACAATATGCCCGAGGCTCTAAAAGTCGGGCTGTCTGTATTAAAATTATTAGGTCTTACTTTTACAAAAAATCCCAAAAAAACCGATGTCCTATTTGCATATATAAAATTGAAACTGATTTATGCTAACAAAAAAATTGAAAATTTAGACAAACTGCCTCACATGACAGATAAAAATAAATTAGCTGCAATGAGGATATTATCAAGCATTCTTCCTTGTGCTTTTATCTCTAAACCTGATTTATTGCCTTTATTAACTTTTAAACAAGTTTCTTTGTCAATTAAATATGGCAATTCGGTATTTTCTTCTTATGCTTATTCGGTTTTTGCACTAATACAAATTGCTGCAATGGGAGAGATAAATAACGGTTACAAATTTGGACAACTCTCTCTTACAATTTTAAATAAATTTAATTTAAAAAAGTTTTTTGCCGAGACTAATTTCGTTTACAATTTAACAATCAGACATTGGAAAAATCATATTAAAGATTCACTAACGCCTTTGTTAGATGCACACATTATTGCTATGGAATTTGGTGATTTGGAATATGCCGGCAATACTGCATCCGAATATTATCATTATTCTTTTTTTGCCGGCATTGAACTCAATAATCTGTTAAAAAATATAGATAAATACTGTGATTTGTTGCTTAAAATTAATCAATTTTCAACTTATCATTATCTAATAACAGACAGACAAGTTATTTTGAATTTATTAGAACCCATACAAAATAAGAATATCTTAAATCGTAATGCTTATAATGAAAACAAAATTTTAGAATTTTATACAAAAGGAAATGATTTTCTTGGTATTTTTAAGTTTTACCTTCAAAAAGCTATTCTTAGCTATTTATTTGATTTATATAATGATGCCATTGTAAATATTGAAAAATGTGCTAAATACATAGATAGTGCATTAGGAATGTATGATATGCCCGTTTTTTATTTTTACGATTCTCTTATTAGAATTGCGATATATGATAAACAAAACAAAAAGGACAAAAAAATATTTATGAGAAAAATTAACAAAAATCAGAAAAAAATAAAAAAATGGAGCATTTATGCACCAATGAATCACAAACATAAGTATTATTTGATTGAAGCAGAAAAGGCTAAAATTTATAATAATCATTCTCTATCAGTTAACAGCTACTTAAAAGCAATAGAAGCAGCAAAAAATAATGACTTTATTAATGAAGAAGCAATAGCAAATGAATTATTTGCTAAATTTTATATCAAATCAGGCAATCAATCTAAAGCAAAGTTTTATATTTTTCAAGCTTATACTTTATTTGCTGATTGGGGAGCTAATGCATTGGTCGAAAAAATTAAAGATAAGTACAACAACATATTAACAGGTGAAGAAATATTATTTAATCAACAGTGATAACTAAACATTTTATATATAATTAACCCCAAAAATTCATCTATCCTTGGGGTTAATTGTTTTAGGAATAAATTTTTATTGTTTAATTATTTTTTTAGTTACAACTTTATTTTGATTTTTAATATTTAATAAGTAAAAACCTTTTGATAAAGAAGATAAATCAATTTGAAGATTGTTATTTAAGATATTATTTGAATGATATACTAATTGTTTTTCTGTATGTCCTGTTGGCTTTATTGACTTTTTATCCAAATGTAATAACAAAACATCTTCTGTGGTTCTTTCTATTTTTACCAAATCAAAATACTCAAGCATTTCTTTAGGTAAAAAATACTTTAATACTATTTCTAAATCCATTGGATAAAAATATAAAATATTTTACATCCCTCCTAATTTTAAAGTGAGCCATTAATGCTTATCAAAAAAAAGTGACTCAAATTTGAGTCACTTTTTTTTCTATCTCTAAATTACTTGCTATTTAAGTAATATTTTATAGTTGATAATTTTATTATTTTCAGTAATCATTTGTATAAAGTAGATTCCTGCATGTGAACCACTAATATCAACTTTATTTTCATCTGAATTAAGTTTTTGAGATAATATTAATTTACCATTAATATCTCTGATAAATAATTGAGTATTGTTTAATATTTTTTTAGATTTAATAAAGAATATTCCGGTTGAAGGATTAGGATAAATAGTTAATTCGTTAATAGACAAGCCATTAATAAAGGATTGTCCAACAGTAAAGGCTATACTATATTGTAGTGTAGTAGTACCATCTTCAGCAGTAACATCAACTGTTGTAGTTCCCGGTAATTCAGCAGCATCTGTTACAACAACATTTGCATTTACATCTGTAGGAGTACCAACAACTGTAGGAACAACAGTAGTACCATAAAGTAATTCAACTGTATAAGCTAAAGTGTCGGCATTAAAATCTGTAACAGTAGTACCGTCAATTGTTAAATCGCTTAAACTAACGTCTGTTCCATGTAAAACTTTAGTAACAGTAATAATCCAGTCTTGAGTAGTTGTTTCGTCTTCGGCAGTTATAGTGTAAGTAATAGGGGTTGTGAAATCATTTGAAGTTGTTGAACTTACTTGAGTAATACCATTAATATCAGCTGTAGCTCCAACAGAAAGAGTAAATGTAGCAATCAATGTAGTAACATCGGTATCGGAAGCTACTTCAATATCAACAGTATGTGCTGTAGCATTAATTGTTGCAGGATATGTTTGTTCTGCAAATGAATATGCTATAATGTCAGTTTCGTTATTTGTTACAGTAAAGTTAATTGTATATTGTAGTGTAGTAGCACCATCTTCAGCAGTAACATCAACAGTTGTAGTTCCCGGTAATTTAGCAGCATCTGTTACAACAACATTTGCATTTGCATCTGTAGGAATACCAACAACTGTAGGAACAACAGTAGTACCATAAGGTAATTCAACTGTATAAGCTAAAGTATTAGCATTAAAACCTGCAACTGTAGTACCGTCAACTGTTAAATCGCTTAAAGTAGCAACCGTTCCGTTTAAGTTATCTAAACAAAAGTAAGCGGGTGTATTCATGCCATAAGCACCGTTATCAGTAGAAGACAAAAAAAATACAATTTTTTTCACATTTCCCAGCGAAGTAAAATCAGCCCATTTCCAATCTTTAACAATATAATCGCTATCATTGTCAGCATAACGAAAATCTGCCAAATAAAAATTTATAGTATCTGTATTATTGTTACTATCATCAATACCGAAAATTGAAAGTTTAAACCAGTCAGGGTCATTACCATTTTCTCCTCCAAATTTTTTAGCATAATCGTCACCGTCACGCATCGATAAAGCTGCATAAGTATTATTTGTAAAATATGCACCCGAAACTGTTGTTGATGTTGTTAATGTAACAGTATCATTACCAAAAGTATAAGCTACACAATAATTATTTGAGGAATCCGCACCAATACCTGCATAAGCACTGTATTGATTTGAATACCCTGCAGTTACAGTGTCTTTCAAGTTTGAGTATGCAAAGCCCGTCCATGAATAATAGTCGTGGTTATAATGATTAATAAAATAAGCATTTCCACTCGTGAAACCGCCTGCATCATCGGAGCCATTCCAATAACCCGTAGAATCAAGCTCAAGCTCTTCAAAAGTTGATACAGTTTGAGAATTAGCAAACTGTGGCAATACAAAAATTGCTAATAATAGCATCAAAAAGTAATTTTTTTTCATGATTTTAAATTTTAGTTAAACGTTAAAAAAATTAATTAAACAATTAATATTCAT
>JAUVJB010000221.1 GCA_030592465.1 Bacteroidota bacterium
CATCCCTAATTTTTGAACTTGACCCCTTATTATTTTATTGTAATCCACCCTAATTTTTATATGACCCCTCTTAACCCGTATAACAAAAAAAATCCCTCTATAAATAAAAGGATTTTAAACAAACATTGAGTTTTAACTAAATTAACCTAAACTCTAATTAATTAGATAATTAAATCCAATTGAGAAACTGCGTCCGAGTGAATAATCTGAAAATATATAGTCTTTGCCTTTATAATTATATGTTTTCTTATAAGAGCTGTTAAGTAAATTTTTTGCAGCAAATTTTAATGAAATGTTTTTACCCAAATTCTTTTTAATATTAAAATTAAGTTTTCCTTGCGGCTGTTCAAAAATATTTGGTGTGCCTCCTTTAACGACAATTGCTAATTTTTTACCCGAAATATTATAAGTTAAACGTGAATTTATACCTAAATCGCTATTGTTATAATCTAAAAAAGCATTAATAATATAAGGTGATTGTCCGCACATAACTCTTGTTGCACTTTGGTCGGGATTTGTAGCACGTATTGATGATAACTCTTCGTCTTCTATACTAACTGTTGAGTTTACTAATGTTAAGTTACCTCCTATTTTAAAATATCTTAAAGCATTAATAAAATCTATTTTTTTTCTGATTTCAAATTCAATTCCTTGAATATTAGCATCATCAACATTTTCGAACGTCAGCTCATCGTTAACGGCATTTGCAACAAAGGTGCGTTCAATAGGATTGTGAAAATGTTTATAAAAATAACCTAATGAAATCAATTCACCATGATTAATATAATGTTCCCAACGAATATCATAATTGTCTATTATTGTACGTTGTAAATTTTCGTTACCAATAAAAATAAAATCCCCACTAAATTCAAATGATGCATAAGGTGCCAACTCTCTAAAAGACGGGCGTGCTAATGTTTTTGTATATGATGCTTTGAAATTTGTTTTGCCGGTTGCTTTATACGTTAAATTCAATGCAGGTAACCAATCAATATTATTCAGAACTCCTTCGGGATTTGCCGGATTTTTACTTTTAACCAAAATATCGGTTGTTTCTGTTCTTATACCTGTTACTGCCCTAAAATGATCTGACAATTGCATATCAAACATTATATATGCAGCAAAAATTGATTGATTTGCATCATAATTATTACTCAATTGTGAGCCGTCACTAATATATATACCATAATTATTTTGATAGTTGTCAACATTCATCCCAATATTATCGTTGCTTAAATAATTTTCTATATTTCCGGTAAACGAATTATTATTATCTTTATATGTAAAAATATTTTCTCTAAAAATCCTGTCCCTAAAAGTGTAAACACCACCAAATTGAAATTTTACAGCCTTTTGTCTTACACTAAAAGGTAATTCAAAATCAATTCTATTATCAAAATTATTTTCATTCATATCACGAAAATAACGTGATGGCAGGTCTTGTTTAGCAATGTCTATTTCATAAAGAGTGTCATTATCAGAAGTTTCAAAAATATTTGTAAAAAACCTTAAATCCGGTTCATTATGTTTTGAGTGAGTATATGAACTCATCCACGATGCTTTAAGATTTGATAATGATGTGAATGTATGCTCTCCTCTTAATTGGGCCGCACTAAATGAACGCTCGGAAAATTGTAAAGTATGTGTTTGGAAATTCACTTCATGATATAAACTCCATCCTTCTTGATAACGTGCTTGCTCATTTCCACAATGATTATGAATGATATTTAAACTAATCTTATTATTTTTTGACAGCCTGTATGATAAATTTAATATACCGCCTATTAAAACATTCATAGAACCTTTTTCATCGTTAAGTTGCAAATCTTTTTGTAAAAACGGTGAATTAATAGTAGTTAATGTATAATGTCCATTCTCTCCACTGTTATAATATTTATAAGATCTGTCATAACTCAAACTTGCTATAAAACCCAATGGTTTACCTAAAAAATTTATTTGATTACCTATTGAAAAAGAATGACTGTGATTAAAAAAAGATGTTTGTCTTGATGTTGTCATGGTCTTATTAAACGATTTTGAAATATCGTCTAATTTTTTGTCATCTTGATATCGATAAGGTACTCCGTTTTGGACTATTTCAGGAAGTTTTCGAGTACCGTCATCAATACCAAGAAAATCGAGTTTACCACCTTTATAAGTAATAAAGTTACTATTAAGGTTTGTTTGAGGATTAAAACCTAATGAAGTGGAAAATTGAAAAGTAAATTTTTTAGGAAAATCTTTAGTAACAATATTCACATAACCGCCTGTAAAACTAGCAGGTAAATTTGGTGAAAACGTTTTATAAACCATCATATTATCAATAATATTACTTGGAAATAAGTCTAATTGTACAGAATTATGATTAGGGTCGAGACTAGGAATTTCCGCACCGTTTAACTCAATTTTTGAATATCTGTCACCTAAACCTCTAACAAAAACATATTTACCTGCATCTACTGAAATACCTGTGACTTTTGAAAGAGAAGCAGCAGCATTATTATCTCCGTTTATCGACATCTCCTGTGCAGAAATACCATTCACCAATGAAGCAGTTCTTTTTTGTATTGCAATTATTGAATTTTCAGTTTTTCGTTCAAATTTATCAGTTATTGTAATTTCACCTAAATTTAAATCTTTTTCTAATAATTTTAAATTTAAAAAAATCTCTTCACCCTGTTTCACAACAACATTTCTTATTGTAACTGTTTCGTATGAAATAAACGAACAAGTGATATCATAAACACCTGGTTGCAAATTAGATAGTGAAAAATTACCGTCTAAATCACTTATTGTCCCAACCGTTGTACCTGTGATGACGATGTTGGCACCCGGTAATTCTTCGCCTGTTTTTTTATCAATAACTTTTCCATTGATTTTACCTGATGAGTTAGCAAAAGCATTAATAATAAAAAATATCAGACTTAATGTAAATATTATTTTTTTCATTTTTTTTTTATTTAAAGACTATCTTAAGTATAAATAAATTATATAGTTTAATAATTTTAATGTAGATACTATACTTTTCTTTTTTTCATTTAATTTAAACTTCAAAATTCTTAACGTATCAGGGATATTAAATAGCACTCTTTCCTTTGCGAAGCTTTGCGTAACAGCTATTTGATAAAATTCTTTTATTGATAATACTAATTTTGGTGTCATTTTTAAAAACATTTTATAAACATGTAAAATCTTCTTTTTGTAAAGAAAGAGAACGGAACTCTAAAATTTTACCTGAATAATTCATAAATGAGTCCACTCCGAAAACTTATGAATTATTCAGTAAAATAAATTATTCGAATAAAAGAGTCCAACCTTGAGCCCAATTTTGAGCATTAGGATCAAAAGCACCTTTATAGTTTACCTGTGTAAAAAAATCACTTGGATAAGTTGATAAATTTTCTGTAACATTTCCTGTTGGTACAGGATTTAATGTTCCTGATGAAGGGTATGAAATACCGGGGTCATTAAATGTATTACCGGCATTAGAGATATAATTTTGCAGGTAATCATCAGCTGTTTGTTCGTCATCGGCAGATACACCTTCTTTAGCATTTATTTTAAAAACGCCTTGATTTGTAGCGTCTGCAATATCATAAAAAATATTATTTTCGATTTTTAAATCACCGGAAGTAAGACGTTTATAACTTGTTTCAGCATTTAAATTTTCTTTTAACTCAATATCAACACCTTTTTGCTGATTAACAAAAATTGAATTATACCATTTACCACCTGCATTAGCTCTAAAAGTAAGAGTTTTACTTCCTTCGGTATTATGACCGATAAAAGTAGCATTATAAATTTCAGGAATTCCAAAAGGTGTTCCATCTTCCGGGTCGTCAGCACCATCAAGCTCACCAAGGCGGTCGCCTATTGTAGGATCTTGAACAGCAAGCCAAAATTGTGCTTTACCTCTAAAACCTTGGTCATAATCAAAAGCATCATCTTTACAATATGCTGATATTAGATGTTTAGTTTGAACAGTACCGCCAAAAAATTCAAAACCATCGTCATTATTTGCAAAAACTTCAACATAATCAATAACAGTACCGCTACCAACTGCACCAAAAGATAAACCGTTTATTTCGTTATCAGCACCAATATTTGTGCCTCCATGTCTTATTGAAACATATTTGAATATGCCTGAGTTATCACTATCATCATCGCCACCATATTCGCCTCGTATTTCGGTTGTTGGTATTCCTTCGATATTCATTTTATTAGGAACAGTGTTAATTCTTGCATTACCAAGAATTATTACTCCTCCCCAAAGTCCTTTATCTGTTTTTGACACCGAACCGTTCAAATCATCAGCTTCAGCTGTAAAAATAATTGGGCTTTGAGCTGTACCAACAGCATTAATCATAGCACTTCGTGCAACTATTAATGCACTTGCATTTTCACCTTCACCGGGTTTCCCTTTTATGACTGTTCCGGGTTCAATGGTTAATGTTTGTCCGGCATTTACAAATACCATTCCATCTAACATCCAAATTTTATCAGATGTAAAAGTTTTATTGCCTGTGCCTTCTCCTTTGTCTTTAACTGTTACAATATTGCCATTTTCGGTATAAGTAGTTTCATTTTCAGATGGCTCTACATGGTCATCTTTTTTACATGAATTAAAACTTATAATGCCTACTAATGTTAGAATTAAAAAAACATTTTTCGATTTTAAATTTAACTTGTTCATAATTTAATTTTTAGGTTAATAATTATGTTACAATATTAAAGCTAAAATTGAAGAATGGCGTTAAGATAAAATTAACATTGTGTTAATAATCAGTATATTTAATGTTAAATTAATATTAAGAAATTAACATAAATTTAACGTAAGCATTCACAGTTTGAGATAAGTTGTGAGATTGTGAGACACTAATTTCACGAATTAATACGAAAAATTATTGTGAAGTTGCTATTCTAAAACTTTTATCTTTTGTCTTTTTACTTTTGTC
>JAUVJB010000282.1 GCA_030592465.1 Bacteroidota bacterium
ATTTGAAACTGTGGAATTTTCTGTAAGTGGCAGACCTGATGGTGTTGATGCTGGTGGTACAAGTACAGGAGATGTTACTGGAAATTTTCAACCTGGAAATAGACCATTACAAACCATATCCACTAAACATAACGATAATATTATTGTTGATGCAGATGAAGAATTTATGCTAAATATTACCGGTAATTGTGAAATCCCAATTAGCGGCATGGGCTTAATTATCAATTATCAAAAAGACATGGTAACTATTACAGATGTTTTAATGCAACAAGAAAATATGAATTTTAATATTACTGACGGAAAAATCAAAATATCATGGATAGATATGGATTTTATTAATTATACATTAAACGAAAATGACTCTTTAATAACATTAAAGCTTAAAACAACTAATAAATTTCTTAATTGCGGTAAACTAAATATAACCATTGATGAAGAAAGCCATTTTATTGACTCAAGAGGTAATAAAATTGATAATCTAACATTAAGTTTTCCTTCAATTGAAAGCAATACAAGTAATCTTGAACAAATTACGAATTACCCGAATCCCTTTAATGAATATACAAATTTTGAATATTTATTAAATGAAGATGCTAATGTTACACTTAAATTATATAATCTTTTAGGGAAAGAGATTGTCACTCTCGTTAACAATTTTCAAACACAAGGATTCTATTCATATACATTTAATCAATCAGATTTTAATTTAAAACAGGGAACCTATATTTATAAAATTAATATAATTGGTAAAGAAAGTTTTTCTCAATCTAATATGATGATCATTACAAGATAATTATATCCTTTAAAAGAAGAAAAACCCGTCTAATAATAATTTTAGGCGGTTTTTTTATATCCATAGGATGACTAATTTTAAAAAATCCAAATATAATAAAGCTTTGTATCGGTTTTTTCTTTACTTTTATCCGATAATTATTTTTTATTTAAATAAAATAAATGAAGACAGCTAAGTTTTATCTTGTTAATTTTCTTGTATTTATATTCTTTCAAATTTTCTTATTTCAAATTTGTGAAGCTAATTCTAATTTAACTCCTGACATTATTAACGAAGATACTGACACTATTAAAGCTTTGGAATTATATAAAAATGGTTCAAAATATTATAAAAATGCAAATTACGACAGTTCATTATATTTTTTTAAACAAGCATGTAAAATATACGAAAATGCAAATGATTGGACTAATTATATAAAATGTTTATTGAAAATTACTGATTGTCATAGAATAAATGGTGATTTTAACAAAGCTCTTCAAAAAATTGAGCAAATTGAAAAAAATAAAAATATTAATTTAACAAAAAATAAAAATATATTAGCTGATATTTTACATCGGAAAGGTACTGTACTTTCTAGTAAAGGTAATTATGATGATGCAATTTATTACTTGAACAAATCCATTAAATACAGAATAGAAGCAAACGGAGAAAACGACACAAGTCTTGCAAACACATATAATAATATTGGAACAATTTATTTTTACAAAGGAAAATTTGATGACGCTTTAAAATATTATCAAAAAGCCATGGAAATCTCTCTGCTTAGAAAAATTAAAGATGAACCTGCTATAGCAACGTATTACCAAAACATTGGAATTATTTTTGCAAAAAGAGGCGATTTTGACAAAGCTAATGAGTACTTTAACAAAAACTTACATATTAACAGAAAAATATTAAGTAATGATGATCCGAATTTGGCAAGGATTTATCTTAATTTAGGAAGATTAAATTATTTATTACAAAATTTTAATACCGCTATCATTTATCTTGATTCTGCCGAAAATAAATATATCAGGAAATTAGGCAGAGACTTTTTTGAATTGGGTACAGTTTACGTAAATAAAGGAAATATATATAATGATAGAACAGACTTTGATAAAGCATTGATGTATTACAAAAATGCACTAAATATTTATAAACTAAATTTAACTCCTGACCATCCGAATATATCAATGGTTTACAATAATTTAGGTTCGATTAATAATAAAAATAATAATTATGATAAAGCATTGTATTATTATAAAAGAAGTTTATCAATATGCAAAGATTATATCTCTAAAACAATTACATTAAGGAATTTTGCTAAAATATATTATAAACTAAAACAATTTAATAAAGCGGAAAAATATTATACGCTGGCTATTAAAACCGCAAAAAACGAACTTGGTAAGAACCATTACCAATTAGGACATAGTTATTTAGCTTATGGCGAATTTTGTATTAAAAATGGCGATGATACAACAGCTTTATTTTTGCTAAAAAATGCTTATAATATCTATTTAGAAAATTTTGGGCAAAAAAATCCTAATGTGTCAAATGCTCTTACAGAAATCGGCAACTATTATTATACAAACAAAGATTTTTTAAAATCAATTGAATATTATCAACAGGCAATTATTTCAAATGTTTATGATTTTAATGACACAAATTTTTACAAAAATCCCAATCTTGAAAACATTATTCTTGATATTGATCTTTTATATCCATTATTAGGAAAAGCTAAAGCCTTCTACAGCTTATATTCCGAATCTCCAAATAATATTAATAATCTGAAAGAAAGCCTGAAATGTTATGATTTAGCTGTAAAATTAATTGAAAAGGTCAGGGATTATCTTTCAAAAGAAAGTAAATATACTCTTACGGAAAATGTAAAAAATACTTTAAATAACGCAATTAAAGTATCGCTTGCATTATACAAAACAACAAAAGATAAAAAATATTTTGAAACAGCTTTTGAATATGCTGAAAAAAGTAAATCTGCTGTTCTTTTAGCGTCAATACGGGATGTTGATGCTATTAAATTTAGTGATATTCCTGAAGCATTACAGAAGATTGAAAAAGAAATAAATGGAAATATCCGTGCTTACGATAAGTTAGTTTATGATGAAAAAAATTCAGAAAATCCTGATTCTGTGAAAATAAATTTATGGGAATCAAAACTTTTTTACCTAAACAGGGAACATGACATCCTTATTTCAAAATTCGAGAAAGAACATAAACAATATTATTCATTAAAGTATGATAAGAATGTTATAAGTGTAAAAACAATCCAAAAAAAATTAAATAAAAATAAAGCACTTATTGAATATACTGTTTCCGATAGTCTATTGTTTATATTTGTTATTACATCCGAAAAGTTTTCTGCTTTTGAACTTCCAATTGACAGTATGTTCTATAATAATATTGAACTACTTCGGAAATTATTAAAAAATGTTTCAGCAGAAAATTCAAATGTAAATTTCAGGGATTATTCAATTGTTTCATATCAATTATATCGCGATCTTATTAAACCTGTTCAAAACTTAATAACAGCTAAAGATTTAATAATCATACCTGACGGCATATTAGGTTATATACCTTTTGAGGCATTAATTTCAA
>JAUVJB010000243.1 GCA_030592465.1 Bacteroidota bacterium
AATTTTCCGGTAAAGACTATTTAACTTTTTTAAACTCTTTTGCCTGTTCAAAATATTTGTTGGCTTTTTCAGTATCACCCAGTGCTCTGTATGTTATTCCCAAATTATAAAGAACCTGCAGGTCATTTTTATCTAATTTAGAAGCTGTTTGTAATATTTCTGCCGATTTTTTAAATTCGTGCAATAAACCGTATATAACTCCTAAATCTTTATAAGATTGAACATTATTGGGTTTCTTCTTAATAGCTTGTTGAAAATAAGGTATTGCTTTTAAATAATTTTTCTTATACCTTCCATATAATAAACCTAAAGTATAGTTTATATCGTAACGATTTGAATTAATTTTATAGAGCTCCTCATAAACTTTTATTTTATAGTCAACACTATCTAAATTGTTAAAAATCAGCGAAATATTACTATACACATTTTCATAATTCGGATTACGATTTAAAATCCTTTTATAATAATAAATAATTTTGTCATAATCTTTATTGTATTCAAAATAAGCATTACCAAGCAGCAACAAAGCATCATTATATTTCGGATAAATATCAATTGACTTTTGTAAATATTTTATAGATAGTTTAAGGTATTCATTTCTTTTTTCTTTATCAGTTGTTTTTTGGGCTTTTTCTATAAGTTTTCCACCTGCTGAACAATTACTTTTTGCACTATTTGATGAAGTTTTAACATCGGTTGTGAAAAGAGTAAAATCATTTTTCCATGCCCGATTTCTGTCAATTGTCTTAAATGAATATAACGATAAAATTAATATTAATAACAAAGGTGAAATTTTTGCTATAAATTTTTGATTATTAATATATTTTGGCACTATATAGAATAAAAAATATGCCATTATTAGACAAAATCCTATTGATGACATAAACATAAAACGTTCGTTCATAAAAGTTCCAACAGGAAAAACGATATTTGAAACTATCGAAAAAGTAATTAAAAAGTAAAGGATTGAATATGCAACAATACTTTTCTTTTTTATCTTTAATAAAGAATAAATTAAAATAAACAAGTAAAAAACAAAAGGTATAATTGCTCTAAAATTATTCCAGTTTATAATAGGTATTTGTTTAGGATAATAATCGAAAGTTAAAGGATGCGGGAATATCAAAAGTTTAATATAAAGACCAAGTGTATATGATATTGTAGCATATTTTTCAGCAAACGTTGCATGTAAAAAGGGATTATTCATTAACTCTGTCGGGGCTTTTGTCAATGAATTTCCCAAAACTAAATATCTGATAAAGAGAAAAAAACCTGATGCAAGAATTAAAGGAATAATTGAAACAAAAATATTTTTAATCTTTTTATCGGAAAAGAAATAAATTGTTAAAGGAATTATTAAAACAAAAGTTATTGAATTTTCTTTAGACATTAATGCGAGAAACAATGAGATAAAACTATAAATTAGATTTCTCAATTTATTGTGTTCAAAATATTTTATTGTAAAATAAAGGGCAAGTAACGAAAATAAAAGAGCCATTATTTCATCGCGTCCTTTAATGTTGGCAACAACTTCGGTGTGAATAGGATGTGCAATAAATAGAAGAGTTACAACAAACGGTATTGAAAAATACCATTTATTATTTTTAAATTTTACTAACAGATTTGATAAAATAATATAGATTAAAACACTAATAATGGCATATAACAATACATTAATAAAATGACTGACGTGAGGATTTTTACCAAAAAATTGATATTCAACAGCAAAAGAAACCAATGATAAAGGGCGATATCTGCCACCGGCAACTAATTTTTTTTCTCTACCAAAAAAACCGGTAAACGAATCGTGAGTTAAAATATCTTTTATTCCGTCAAATCCTTGCTGAGTAAAACTATTATCAGCAATAACAATTGCATCGTCAAGAGCATAATCATGAGTAAAGGTATTGCCATATAACAAAAAGGACAGAAGAAAAAAGATAAAATAAATTGTAAAATTATTTTTCTTCTTGTTAATTAATTGGTTACTATCAGTTTTAATATTGATTTTTGTTTTTATCATCAAAATTATTCAACCCTTAGCAATTCAACTTCAAAAATTAAAGTTGAATAAGGTGCAACAGGACCATGTTTTTTATCACCGTAAGCAAGATATGAAGGTATGATAAGAGTAGCTCTGCCGCCTTCTTTCATCTTAGATATTCCTTGGTCTAACCCTTGTATTACATCACCAACACCAAAAGAAAATTCAAATGGTTTATGACGCTTATAAGTAGAATCAAATATCTTACCATCAATAAAATAACCCATATAATTAATTATAACTTTTTTTCCGGGTTGCGGGCTTTTACCTTTACCTTTAAGAGTTTCAACATAATATAAACCAGTTTGAGTTGGTTTAACAGTTATGTTTGTATTTTTTATATATTGGTTTAGTAATTCTTCTTCTTCTTTACTATTTGAGCTTCTTAATGAACGCCTTTCTTGTTCAAATTCCTTATAACTTATAACATTAAAAAGTTTGATATAAAAAGTTAATTTACTTCCCGGCTTAATAAATGTTGGCAATTTTTCTTTACGATTTTTGTTATAAAATAGTTTTGCATCAACTATAAATACAGCACTATCGCCAACATGCATTAATGCTAAACCATTTTGAATACCGGCACCTTCATTTGTTGGTTCGTTAAGTTGCATTCTAAAATAATCGGTTTCATCAATAATGGAATCTTTATCGGTAGTATATTTCATACTCAAAACCAATATATCACCAATTTCAGGTTGAAGAGAATCTTTGTTTTCAACAATAAATTTATATTTTAAACCTGATTTATCTGTTTTAAAGCCACTATTATTGCATGAAACAAAAGGCAAAAACAGAATTGTTATAATAACAAATTTTAATAAGAAATAATATTTCATATATTTTATATTTTTGTAATTAATTCATAATTAGGCATTTACAAGCCAAACAGCTGGCGGATTGTTAAATTGTTTTGGCCATGGATGTTTCATGTATTTATTTTTTTGTCATGAAGATTTGGAAAATCTATTACATAGTTTTCATATATTCTATTTTTTTGATTTCACTTTTAATAATTCTATTTCATAAATTACAGAAGTAAAAGGGGGAATAATGCCTGTAGAAGAACCATTATCGCCAAAAGCAATGGTAGAAGGAATAATTACAACGGCTTTCTCGCCTTGTTCCATCATCCCGATAGCTTCGTTAATTCCGGGAATAACCTGCCATTCAGTTCCATAAACAAAATCTAAAGGTTGGCTTCGTTTTTTTGTAGAATCGAAAAACTTACCATTTAAGAAACGTCCTTCATAATCAATAGTAACCAGGTCTCCTTTTTTAACTTTTCTCCCATCACCATCTTTAATTTTAAAAAAATACAATCCTGATTCTGTGGGTTTAACATCAACCTTTTGCTCATCAATAAAACGTTTTAAAATCATTTTTTCATAATCTCCAAAATCTTCAATCCATTTTAAAAACTCTGCTTTATCTCGTTTATATTGTTCCTCTGTTCTAATATCATTCATTTTAATGTCAACTTTCATTTGACTATTAGGAGCTATAAACTGAGGTAATGATGTATTAAGTGTTTTTTTAAAAAAATTGTCGGCATTAATAATAAATGTTGAGCTGTCACCTTTTGAAAGCATTAAAAAACATTCATCAATAGAGCCTTTAAAATCAGGTTTTGTAATTTTAAAAGTACGTTGTCCTTTAAAAAAAATCGAGTCGCCAATTGTTTTATAATTAAAATTAATTGTAACATAATTGCCCGATTTGGCAGGAGCTACATTTTCTCCGATGGTATGAAGTTTATAATAAATACTTGTTTCGGTTTTTGAAAATCCCGGATATTTTGAAAAATAATCACAAGAAGTAAAAAAGAAAACAAAAATCAGAATACTAATAAATTTTTTTTTCATAGGTCTGTATTTTTAACAAGATAAAAGACAAAAATAAAAAGTTAAAGTGAATCTCACACAAAGACGACAATTTGCAAAATTACTTCAAACATCAAACTTTAAACATCAAACTCTGTCAGGAGCTTCGCACTCTGACAGGCTTTCTAAACGTTAAACGTTAAACTTTAAACATTAAACATTAAACAAATATTTTTGTCTGTAAATTTATCAGATAAATTTTAATTAAAAAAATTTTTTATTGTTTAACACAAAAAAATTATTAACAAAAATGAATCTAAACTAAACAAGAGGGATTTTCGGTATATATACTTCACTCGGTTATAATTTAAACATATTGTTTATTAATAGTCATTATGTCATTAAATAGTTATGAATGACCCCCATGAAATATTGCTTCGCATTTCACTTGGTAAACAATTTCATAGGGCAGGTTGTGAAGCCAAACGACAACAAATGACCATGATAAAATAATTTGATAAATCAGGATTTCACAGGGTGAACGGGGCAAACAAATTACATTACGGCTCTACTGAGCTTGCCGAAGTGCAAAATAT
>JAUVJB010000016.1 GCA_030592465.1 Bacteroidota bacterium
AAATGACAGCGAAGCTAAATGACCCTGATGAAATAACCTGATAAATCAGGATTTCACGGGGCAAGCAAATTATATTACGCAAAATATAACATCTCAAAATATAGTATAACCGCTATTATTTATGCATGAAAGATTTTCCAAATCTATTTACAACTACTTAAGCTATAATGAACGGTTTAAGTCAAGCCCTGACTATCACAGATAGCAGTAAATTACAATTAATTTGATGATTATCAAATCCATGACATGGCTTGCGGATTTGAGATAATAGTATTTTAAAAGCGATTAGTTTTTAATTTTAGTATATTTTTTAATTTATGTTTTTTTCTACAATAATATTTTATTTATTTGCAACATATTTGTTAATTCATAACAATAAATGAAAGTTATTGAGTATAAGGCTGAATTTCAAAAAGAATTACAAAATTTAGCCAATAAAAATAAAAAAATTGGATTTGTGCCAACCATGGGCGCTTTGCATAAAGGGCATATTTCATTAATTCAGAAGAGTAGTAGTGAAAATGATATTACTGTTGTAAGCATTTTTGTTAATCCAACACAATTTAATGATAAAAACGACTTAAAGAATTATCCG
Source organism: Bacteroidota bacterium (assembly GCA_030592465.1). GTDB lineage: Bacteria > Bacteroidota > Bacteroidia > Bacteroidales > B39-G9 > B39-G9. The sequence goes on from JAUVJB010000016.1 coordinate 596, forward strand.
CGATTTATTGATAAAGATATTGAATTATTGAAAAATAAAGGCTGTGATTTTGTTTTTACCCCTTCTGTTAAAGAAATTTATCCTGAACAAGATGACAGAATTTTTGATTTTGGTGATTTGGATAAAGTAATGGAAGGAAAACACAGACAGGGTCATTTTAATGGTGTAGCACAAGTTGTAAGTAAATTATTTGATATTGTTAAACCAAACATTGCTTATTTCGGGAAAAAAGATTTTCAACAATATGTAATAATAAAAAAAATGGTTAATATGCTCAATATGCCAATTCAGATTAAAGCTTGTCCAATTGTTCGTGAAAACGATGGTTTGGCGATGAGCTCCCGCAATATACTATTAACTGCTGAACAAAGAAAAAATGCATCTTTTATTTCAAATACTTTATTTAAGGCACGAAACCTTACAAATCAATTTAGCGTAAAAGAATTAAAAGACTGGGTTATAAATACCATTAATGCAAATCCTTTTCTTAACGTTGAATATTTTGATATTGTTGATGATGTAGAGTTAAAATCAATAAACGATTGGCAGAAAAAAAATAATAAAGTTGGATGCATAGCTGTTAAAGTAGGAAAAAATCGTCTTATAGATAATGTCAATTTTAATTTGTAATTTTGTAGTATTAAATTTTTTATTATGAATATTGAAATTGTAAAATCAAAAATTCATAAAGCAACAGTTACCGAGGCAAATCTTCAATATGTAGGAAGTATTACTATTGATGAAGTCTTGATGGATGCTGCAAATATTATTGAAAATGAAAAAGTTTAAGTTGTTAATATAAATAATGGCGAGCGACTCGATACTTATGTTATTAAAGGTAAAAGAGGTTCAGGAATAATTTGTTTAAATGGTCCTGCAGCTCGTAAAGCTGAGGTGGGCGATGTTGTTATTATTATTTCGTATGCAAGTATGGAGTTTGAAGAAGCAAAAAAATTTAAACCAAAATTTATTTTCCCTGATGCTCGTACTAATTTTTTAATTGATTGATGTTTTGAAGAAAAAAGCTAAAACGACTATTAAATTCCTTGCTTTTTTTAGTATAGGAATTTTTCTTTTTTGGTTAGTGTATAAAGACCAGAACGTTCATGAACTTCTCGGTGCATTAAAAGATGTTAACTATTTTTGGATTTTGATTTCTCTTATTATAGGTTTGTTTAGTCACATTGCACGTGCTTTGCGTTGGAATATGTTAGCAAAATCATTAGGTTATTATCCTAAAACAATCAACTCTTTTTTTTATGTTATGGCTGCTTATCTGGCAAATTTAGCTCTGCCTCGTATGGGTGAAGTTACTCGTAGTGTGCTTGTTAACAGATACGAAAAAATGCCTATAACCAAGGCTTTTGGTACAATTGTGCTCGAGCGTATTATTGATATCATAATGCTTCTTTTATGTACTTTAATTGTTTTATTTACACAAATTCATGTTCCTTTAAATTTTATTCATAATCATCCGGAGATAGGACAAAAATTTAATAATTTTAATTTTTCTTATATTTTAATAGTCTTATTGATTATTATTATTGGATTTTTTTTAATCTTTCTTATTTTTAATAAAAGAATAAAAAACTCAAAAGTTTATAAAAAATTAGTTGATTTAATTAAAAGCTTTTTTCAAGGATTAAAAACAATAAAAACCGTTGATAATAAACCATTATTTATTTTTTATTCTTTTATTATTTGGTTCTTATATTTTTTAATGATGTATGTCTGTTTTTTTAGCATTCCCGGAACATCACATTTGACGATTTTGGCAGGATTAACAGCATTTGTTATGGGAAGTTTTGCAATGATTGCTCCGGTGCAAGGAGGTATAGGTGCATGGCATTTCATGGTTATTGCAGCATTAATTAGTTGTGGGATTGACAGTGATACCGCCAAGGTTTTTGCCTTAGTTTGCCACGGTTCAATGACTGCAATGTTAATAGTTGTAGGTTTTATTTCGCTTATTGCTTTACCCATTATAAATAAGAATAATAAATAACTCTATAACATGAATATATTAGAAATCATTAAATCAAAAATTGTTAATAAAGATAATCTGAAAACCTTGCTTTCATTATGGAAGTTTAAAGAGAAAAAAATTGTTTTTACTAATGGTTGTTTTGATATTATTCATCGGGGACATGTTGAGTATCTTGCTGAAGCTGCAAGTTATGGCGATATTTTAATTATTGGTTTAAATACCGACGATTCTGTGAAACGCATAAAAGGAGGAAACCGACCTTTGCAAGATGAATATTCAAGAGCAATAATATTAGCTTCTTTATTTTTTGTTAATAATGTTATTCTTTTTAACGAAGATACTCCTTATGACTTAATAAAACTTGTTCAACCTGATATTCTCATTAAAGGAAGTGATTATAAGCCCGAAGATATTGTTGGTTATGACATTGTAAAAGCAAAAGGCGGAGAGATAATTACTATTGATTTTGTTCCCGGATATTCAACAACTAATATTATTAAGAAAATTACTAATAAATAATATTTATTTTTTAGTATATCTTTTAATTTCGTATATTTACAAATAAAATATTTATTATCATGAAGAAATTATCCATAATTAATATTGTTACTATTCTTTTATTATCGTTTTTTGTAATTAGCTCATTTGAAAGCTGCAAAAAATCAAAAGAAAAAAAAATTATAGGAACTTGGAGACTTGTTCCTGAATCTGAACTCGTAGAGGGACAAATAAATTCATGGGCGTTTTCTGATGATAATCAAGTAAAACGAATAACTGCCATCGATACACTTATCGCCGAATATTCAGTTACTTCAAAAAATCTCGAATATTATTTACAAATAAATGGTTTTAATGTTGCTTATGTTGATTTAGGCGGGAAATATAGAATTAATGAACTATCAAAAGATATTTTAAAAATTACTCGTATCGAAAAATCTGATGGTGATACAGGTGGCGCTTTTAAAAGATTTGAATTTGTTAAAGAGTAGTTAAGTGGTTAAAAATAAAACTGTTTTTGTTTGCCAAAATTGTGGGGCGCAATCTCCTAAATGGATTGGCAAATGTCCTTCCTGTCAAGAATGGAATACTTATGTTGAAGAAATAATTCCCTCAAAAAAAACTGTTAATAATTTTAATAGTTATTCTTCTAAACCTCAATTGATTAATGACATTGAAATATCCGATGATACACGAATTGATACACAAAACACAGAGTTTAACAGGGTTTTGGGTGGCGGTTTAGTACCAGGATCATTAGTTCTTATTGGTGGTGAACCCGGCATTGGTAAGTCAACATTAATGCTTCAGATATCATTAAATATTAGTAACTATAAAACACTCTATGTCTCAGGAGAAGAAAGTCAAAGTCAAATTCGTTTAAGAGCCGACAGACTGGGAATTAATGGTGCAAATTGCTTTATTTTATGTGAAACGTCAATTGAAAAAGTCCTATTAAATGTTGAGAAACTAGCCCCTGATATTATTATTATAGATTCAATTCAAACACTGCAAACAGAAAGAATTGAAACATCTCCCGGCAGCATTTCCCAAATACGTGAGTGTGCCAATATCATTTTACGATTTGCAAAACAACAATCAAAAACATTTATGCTAATTGGACATATTAACAAAGAAGGCTCTATTGCCGGTCCTAAAATTCTAGAACATACAGTTGATACTGTATTGCAGTTTGAAGGTGATAGTAATTATATGTATAGAATTTTAAGAGCAACAAAAAACAGGTTTGGCTCAACTTCGGAGCTTGGTATTTATGAGATGCAACATTCCGGCTTGAGACAAGTAAGCAATCCCTCTGAGTTATTAATGTCGCAGAATAATTTAAACCTTAGTGGTTCGGCTGTATCATCAACCGTTGAAGGCATTCGTCCTTTTTTAATCGAGATTCAAGCACTTGTAAGCTCGTCTGTTTATTCTTCCCCACAACGCACATCTACAGGTTTTGATTTGCGGCGATTAAGTATGCTTCTCGCAGTGCTTGAAAAAAGAGCCGGCTTTCGTTTATCAGTAAAAGATGTCTTTCTTAATATTGCCGGTGGCATTAAAGTTGACGACCCTGCAATTGACCTTGCTGTTGTTTGTGCTATACTATCATCTGATCAGGATATTGCAATAAATAAAAATATCTGTTTTTCAGGCGAAATTGGACTTTCCGGCGAAATTAGACCCGTAAATCGAATTGAACAACGAATACATGAAGCAGAAAAATTGGGATTTTCTCAAATATTTATCCCAAAATTTAGTAAAAAATCAGTTGATTTCTCAAAGTTTAGTATCAAAATTAATGAGGTGAGTAAGGTTGATGAGGTTTTTAAAATTTTATTCCCTTAATTTATACGCAAGGCACATAAAAATTCTCATTGCGGTTTAAGCACATTATTGAAATTTGTTCTTTGTTTAAAATGATTTTTTTTTCAGGTCGTGATAAAAAATAATTTTTATTTCTGATAATTATTATTAAACCGGACTTTATCTCTTTGGCAAAATTTATAGCATACTCGTCAACACTTTTTTTACCACGCTCAACTTTATGAATTTTATATTTAACCTCAGAGTAATTGCTCAGTATTTTTTTCGTAAATACTAAATTGTCTTCTGACTTTTGCAGTAAATACTCGTCTTTTTCTTTTGCAAATAAAAAATGAATGGTTGAGCCAACGGTTTTACTAAAATAAATTGCCCAAAGTAATTTTTCTTTTGCTTCCTTTGAAAAATCCATCGGTACAACTATGTTTTTATAACAATCTTTTAAAGGTTTTTTTTCTTGGACTGTTATGATAGGTATTTTTGAGTTTTTTATCAACTTTAGAACCATTTTAATATTGTTATTTATTCCGATTATTATTAACAACGGATCAATCTTTTTTACTATTGTTTCAATTATTTCATTCGTTTTATTTATTACACCTTTAGTTACATAATATGTAACATCAATATTATATTCATTATTAATATTTTGAGATATTGTTTTTAATTTGTCTTTATTCTCTTCAATATTATTATTGCAAATATTTAACAGATATAAATTTTTATTTAATATTATTGATGATTTTATTCCATGTAATATAGCAATAATGCCGTTTGTTGACAAATCTGTATTTACTAAAATATATTGATTTGTTTTATTCTTCATTTTAATATTATTTTGTACATCAGTAAATATACAATCTTTCAAACTTATTTGAAATGTTTTTTTAATATATTGTATCTGAAAGCAATAAAACAATTTAACTATTGAAATATAAATCAATTTTTATTAAGATTTTTCATGAGTAGTAACCCAATATTAGAAGTTAATGATTTATCAGTAGCTTTTTCAGATGAAAAAGGAGAACGAAAAGTTATTGAAGACATTAATTTTTCAATAAATAAAGGAGAAACAGTTGGTATTGTGGGAGAATCCGGATCGGGAAAATCAATAACTGCTTTGTCGTTACTGCAATTGTTCCCTGCAGGTGCAGTAATTACAAATGGCAGTATAAATTTTAACGATAATAATAATTCAATTGATTTACTTAAACTTAATAAAAATAATATTGAAAATTACAGAGGCAGAAAAATATCAATGATTTTTCAAGAACCAATGACTTCTTTAAACCCTGTAATGACATGTGGGAAACAGGTTGTTGAAGCAATAAAAATACATCAAAAAATATCAAAAAAAAAAGCCACTCAATATGTAATAAAATTATTTAACGAAGTTCGGCTGCCTCGTCCTGAAAATATTTTTAAGTCATATCCACATCAATTATCCGGTGGCCAAAAACAAAGAGTTATGATTGCAATGGCTATGTCGAGTAAACCGCCAATACTTATAGCCGATGAACCTACTACAGCTCTTGATGTAACAGTTCAAAAAACAATTCTTGTTTTAATGAAAAATTTACAAAAAAAATATAATACAAGTATTATATTTATTTCACATGATTTATCAGTTGTTGCTCAAATTGCCGATGTTATTCTTGTTATGAAGAATGGGCATATTGTTGAGACCGGCACTTCGGCTGATATTATTAATAATCCAAAGCATAATTATACAAAAGCCTTATGGGCATGCCGTCCATCATTGGATGAGCGTATTAAACCATTACCAACAATTTCTGATTATAATATTAAAAATAAATTTTCAACAATCACACAAGAGCAAAGAGAACTGCACCATCGGGACATTTATTCAAAAGAACCTGTTTTGAGAGTTAAAAATATTAAAACTTTTTTTCCGGAAAAAAAGAATTTTTTTGGCAACCCTGTAAAATATATTAAAGCAGTTAATAATGTTAGCTTTGAAGTGTATAAAGGAGAAACTCTCGGTTTAGTAGGAGAATCCGGTTGCGGAAAAACAACGCTTGGTCGCACTATCTTACAATTAATTGAAGGTTGCAGTGGCGAAATAATCTATGATGGGCAAAATCTTAAAAATTTATCAAAAATTGAATTGAGAAGATTTCGTAAAAAAATTCAGATAATTTTTCAAGACCCATATTCATCGTTAAGTCCCCGCATGACTGTTGGTAAAGCAATTATTGAACCAATGCAGGTTCATGGTATTCTGCAGAATAATAAACAAAGAAAATTAAGAGCAATTGAAATGTTAAAAAAAGTTAATCTTGATGAATCTGCATTTTATCGATATCCACATGAATTTTCAGGAGGACAGCGTCAGCGAATTGGAATTGCAAGAGCTTTAGTTCTTAATCCCGAATTAATAATTTGTGATGAATCTGTTTCTGCTTTAGATGTTTCTGTACAAGCCCGGGTTTTAAATCTTCTAAACCTATTAAAAGACGAATTTCAATTAACCTATATTTTTATTTCACACGATTTATCAGTCGTAAAATATATGTCAGACCGTATAATAGTGATGAATAGCGGAAAAATTGAAGAGACAGGGGAAGCCGATAATATCTATATGCATCCAAATTCTGATTATACAAAGAAACTTATTAAATCAATATTTTAGCTAAAATTCCAAACATATATAAACGCAATTCTTATTTGAATCAACACTGCCGTTCGGGATTTGTAATCCCGAATTAACAAGCTGTATATTAATACTTTCGGATTACAAATTCGAAAGAGCAGAGTTTTAGTTATGCTGTCATTTCGAGCGATAGCGAGAAATCTCATTCAACTTATATACACTATGTTATGAAATTTCTCCTTTTAGTCGAAATGACAATATGGACGTTTTCGTGCCGGCACTAGTTAAAAAATTCGCTGTCGTCTTTATTAGTATTATTATCCTCTATAAAATTATTTTGATTCTCTCCGTCACATTCTATAGTGGTTGAGAAACCAACAGGTTTTTCAAATATATCATCAGTTGTAATCCCTAAACTGTCAGCATAGACTCTTTGCATATATAAAGCCCAAATTGGAAGTGCCATATTCGCACCTTGTCCATAATAAATTCCATCAAAGTGTATGCTTCGTTCTTCACCACCTACCCAAACACCGGAAACTAAGTTGGGAGTAATGCCCATAAACCAACCATCTGATTGATTGTTTGTTGTTCCTGTTTTTGCTGCTATTTCATTTGTTAAATTATATTTAAATCTTAAACGAATACTTGTGCCGTGTTTAACTACATTCTCCATTAAATTTAACATTAAAAAGGCAGTGTTTTTACTGATTGCTTCAACTTTATTTGGTTTGAAAGTTTGTAAAATATTCCCGTTTTTATCTTCAATTCTTGTAACAAATATTGGCTCGGTATATACACCTTTATCGGCAAAAGTGCTATAAGCACCAACCATTTCGTAAAGAGAAATGTCAGCAGTACCGAGACAAATTGAAGGTACAGGGGGAATATAACTTTTAATACCCATTAATTTTGTAATATTAATTACAGCTCGGGGTTTAAATTGTTTCATTAACCAAGCCGAAACATTGTTTATTGAATTAGCTAACCCCCACTTTAAAGTAACCATTTTACGATCGTATTTAGGATTACCTGAATTTTTTGGTGTCCATGTATCACCTGAAGGCAAAACAAATGTTGTGGGTACATTTGGCACTCCATAACAAGGAGAATAACCTTCTTGCATTGCGAGAGTATATAAAAAAGGCTTAAATGTTGAACCTACTTGCCGTTTACTTAATTTTATATGGTCAAATTGGAAATGTTTGTAATCAATTCCACCTACGTAAGCTCTAACATATCCACTGTTAGGTTCCATTGACATAAAACCGGCTTGTAAAAAACATTTATAATATTTTATTGAATCCGTAGGTGTCATCACAGTATCAATATCACCATGCCATGAAAAAACTTTCATTTGAGTTGGAGTATTAAAAATGTATTTTATAGAATCTAATGAATAGCCGTTATTCCTGAGAATTCTGTATCTTTCACTTCTTTTCATCGATAAGAACATAATATGTTCTGTTTCTTCAGGGGTTAAATCTTTAGAGAAAGGGGCTGTTTTGTTTTGTTTCATCTCTTGATTAAAAGCAAGTTGTAAATCTTTACTTAAATGTTCTCTTACTGCCTCTTCGGCATATTGTTGCATCTTTGAATTTATAGTAGTGTATATTTTTAAACCATCTTTATATAAATTATAATTTGTACTGTCCGGTTTAAAATTTTTATTACACCAACCAAACAAAGGATTTGTTTCCCACTCAATTGAATCTTCAACAAATTTTTCGTAACTCCAATAATTTTTCATATCAGGCTTTTTTGCACTTAAAGCTGTGCGGAGATATTCCCTGAAATATGTTGCTAATCCTTGAGTATGACTTTGCATCTTATAATCTAAGTTAAGTGGTAAGGCAGATATTGAATCATAAATATTTTTAGAAATAAAATTATATTTCTCCATTTGTCTCAAAACTATATTTCTTCTTTTTAAAGTCCTTTCCGGATGTCTTATAGGGCTATAATATGAAGGGGCTCTTAAAATTCCAATCATTAATGCCGCTTGTTCTAATTGTATTGTTCCCGGAGTGTTATTAAAAAAAGTATTACATGCAGATTTTATTCCAAACGATTGACTACCGAATGGTACTGTATTCAAATACATTGCAAGAATTTCTTCTTTGGTATAGTTCTTTTCAAGTTTGACAGCTGTAACCCATTCTTTAAGTTTTGATATTGCAAGATGAGAATTTTTTTGTAATTTTGATTTGTAAGTAGTTGTGTCTCTTGGGAAAAGATTTTTTGCAAGTTGTTGAGTTATTGTGCTTCCTCCTCCTTTTAAATTACCCGTAACAATACCATAAGCAACTCTGAACATAGCTATTGCATCAATACCGGAATGTTTTGTAAATCGGTAATCTTCTGTAGCAATTAATGCTTTTACCAAATAAGGAGAAAGATCTTCGAAATTAACAAAAGTTCTGTTTTGGTAATAATATTTACCTAATAACTGTTGATCAGAAGAGTAAACTTCTGATGCTAAATTACTATTAGGATTTTCTAAATCTTCAAATGTTGGCATAAAACCTAATGCACCTGTTGATGTTAAAATAAATACTATAGCTGTAAAAACAATAGGAACAGCAACTAATATCCAAAATAATCTTATAATTATTTTATTTCTTTTATAATGTGTTGTCATAGTAAATTTTATTTGCTACAAAATTATAAAATTATATTTATTTTAACTAAAATTTTGAACTTAGTAATCTATTTGTTTTACTTTGTAAAATTTTTATAAATAAAATTACAAAATATAATTTAATGGAAGATAACTTAGTAATTGTTGAGTCTCCTGCAAAAGCAAAGACTATTGAGAAGTTTTTAGGTAAAGAATATCTTGTAAAATCAAGTTTTGGACACATAAGAGATTTATCGAAAAAAAATTTTGGTATCGATATTGAAAATGATTACAAACCAAATTATGAGGTCTCACCTGATAAGAAAAAAATTGTTTCCGATTTACGAAAATTGTCAAAAAATGTTAAAACAGTATGGATTGCTTCCGATGAAGATAGAGAAGGAGAGGCTATTGCTTGGCATTTATTTGAGGAATTAAAATTAAAAAAAGATAATACAAAAAGAATTGTTTTCCACGAAATTACTAAAAATGCAATACTTAATTCAATTAAAAATTCGCGAGATATTGATATAAATTTGGTTAATGCTCAACAAGCTCGTCGTATTCTCGATCGCTTAGTGGGGTTCGAATTATCGCCAATTCTCTGGAAAAAAATAAAACCTTCGCTCTCTGCCGGTAGAGTTCAGTCTGTTGCTGTTCGTTTGTTAGTTGAAAGAGAAAGAGAAGTTGTTGCCTTTAAAAGCGAGTCGTTCTATAAAATAACTGCAATATTTAATGTGTCTGCAAATGATAAAATTTATGAATTTAAAGCTGATTTGCAAAAACGTTTTGATAACAAAGAAGAAACATTAAAATTTTTGGAAAGTTGTAAATCTGCAACATATAGAGTAGATAGTGTAATAAAAAAACCAACTAAAAAATCACCTTCACCACCTTTTACTACTTCAACATTACAACAAGAAGCATCGCGTAAATTTGGTTTTTCAGTTTCTCAAACCATGATGGTTGCACAGAAGTTATACGAGTCGGGAAAAATTTCTTATATGAGAACCGATTCTGTTCATTTATCAAATTTTGCTCTTGCTACAGCTAAAGATGTGATTATTTCAAATTTTGGTGATGAATATTCAAAAACAAAAAATTTTAAAACAAAATCTAAATCTGCACAAGAAGCTCATGAGGCTATTCGTCCTACTTCTCTCAATAAAATGATAGTAATGGGAAGTGATGCTGAGAAAAAATTATATCATCTTATTTGGAAAAGAACTATTGCTTCTCAAATGAGTGAAGCAAAATTCGAAAAAACTAATGTTAATATAGATATTTCCAATTCAAATCATAAATTTATTGCTGTTGGAGAAGTACTTAAATTTGACGGTTTCTTAAAAGTCTATGAAGTAACTAATGAGAATAATGATACCACTAAAACATTACTCCCCCCATTAAACGAAAACGATAATTTAGATGTTAACGCCATTAATGCAGTTCAACGGTTTACTTATCATCCTGCAAGATATACAGAAGCTACATTAGTTAAAAAACTTGAAGAGTTGGGTATTGGGCGTCCATCAACTTATGCCCCCATTATTTCGACCATCCAAAAACGCGGGTATGTATTAAAAGAAAACCGTGAAGGCGAAAGACGTGAATTTAACGTTATCTCCCTCATCAATAACAATATTACTGATGAGATTAAGACAGAAATAACAGGCGCCGAAAAATCAAAATTATTTCCTACCGATATTGGGATTGTTGTAAACGATTTTTTAGTTGAACATTTTAAAAATGTTATTGATTTTAATTTTACAGCTACGGTTGAAAAAGATTTTGATGAAATTGCAAGAGGTAAACTTGTTTGGAACAAAATGATTGATAAGTTTTATCGACCATTTCATAAAAAAGTAGAAACAACTCTTGAAAATTCCGGAAGAAAATCAGGTGAACGCAAATTAGGTGTTGATCCTGCTTCCGGTAAAGATGTTGTTGTTCGTATCGGCAGATATGGACCAATGGCTCAAATAGGCAAATCTGATGATGAGGAAAAACCAAGATTTGCTAAACTTACTAAAGAGCAACATCTCGAAACTATTACTTTAAAAGAAGCTCTTTATTTATTCAGACTCCCAAGAACTATCGGCGAATATGAAAGTAAAGAAATAACTGTTGCTATTGGCAGATTTGGTCCTTACGTAAAACATGACAACAAGTTTTTTTCATTAAAAAAAGGAATTGACGACCCATATACTGTTAAACTTGATAGAGCTGTTGAGATTATTGAAGATAAACGAGAATATGACAGAAATAAAACTATTAAAGTATTCGATAAAGATGCTGAGATTAAGGTGCTTAATGGTCGTTGGGGACCTTATATCTCTTACAACAAAAAAAATTATAAGATACCAAAAGATTTAGAACCTGAGAAATTATCTGTTGATGAATGTTTTGAAATAATTAAGAAAGTATCAAAACCTAAAAAGGTGAAAGCTAAAGCTAAGCCAAAAACAAAGAAGAAGAAGTAATAGTATCATCAGATTTAAGATTTTAGATTTAACAATGAGTCCACTTTGAAAAGACCTAATAGGTTTGTGACAATAAAAAACAGTGTAATTAATCCCGAGTACTCAGCGATTTTTTATCTATAAATTAATTTATGATAATATTTCCTATCTTATTGATATACTGTATTTTAATCATGTAAAAACTATAATAATATGTGGCGGAATAATAAGGTAATAAGGTTTTTTGTAATACATTCACAATTACTACTAAGGTTAATATACTCAAGATAAGGTTTCATTTTAAAAACCTTATTTCCAAATTTTAACCTTAGTAGGATAATTAATATTGAGTAAGTTTAACCTTATTACCTTATTTAATCATTAACAACGAACCGCCATATTAAATATTAGTGTTTAAAGCTATAATGTATTGTTTATTAGGTGTTTAAATAAGCCTTTAATATAATTTATAATACATAGAAAATCGCTGAGTACTCGGGACTGATAATCAAAATAAAAAAGTTAACCATATAAAGCATAAAAGAAAATATAAGAGAAGAAACTTATATGACTTTATAATCCTTATATGGTTGAGTTCACTAATCAAAATAATAGAAAACCTCGTATGTTTGTTTTTTGAAATATTGTCATATTTTTTTATTTTAAAAAAATGATTACTTTACGGACAATTTTGATTTGTGCCATAGGTCTATTGAACCTGTCTCAAAGTTTATTATGTCCGTCAGGTAAAAATCGGGAAATAACTTTGTGACAAGAATTAAATGCCACATAGATACTAAGAAAAACTATAAAAATTTTGTGTCTTTGTGGCAAAAAAGATTTTTCGGAGATGATACAAATAACATTTATTTTTAATGAATATAAAAGATTACATAAACCCTGTTTCTGAAAATTATTTTAAACAAAATGATTTAAACCAAAATCATAAATTTGGTAATAATATTGAGATTTATTTACAAGGCAAAAGCATTGAAAATAAATATGATGTTGCGATTATAGGTGTTTCTGAACAAAGAGATACTCTCAATAAGGGTTGTGCCGAAGCCCCTGATTTTATACGAGGAAAATTATATAATTTAGCAAAAATTGATAAAAATATTAATATTATTGATCTCGGTAATATTAAAATTGGGAAAACTATTAACGACACTTATATTGCTTTATGCGATGTTTTATGTTTTTTGATTAAAAATAATATTATACCTGTAGTAATTGGAGGAAGCAAAAATTTATCATATCCTGTTTTTCTGGCATACCGTAAATTGTCAAAATCAGTAAATATTGTATCAATTGATTCAAAATTAGATTTATTGCAAACAAGTGAAGAAAAATATTATCAGACATATTTAAGTAGGATTGTTAACGAAGAAAGTGAAAATCTTTTTAATTATACAAATATTGGATATCAATCATATTTGGTTTCCCCGGTTGAAATACAATTAATGAATAAAATGTTTTTCGATGCTCTTCGTCTCGGAGCAGCTCACTCTAATATTATTGAAGCAGAGCCCATACTCCGTGATGCAGATATATTAAGCTTTAATATTAATTCGATTAAACAGTCAGAAGCTCCCGGTTATTATGATCCTTCTCCAAATGGATTTTATAGCGAAGAAGTCTGTCAACTTGCAAAATATTCAGGTATGAGCTCTAAATTATTAACATTTGGTGTTTTTGATGTGAATCCTAAGTTCGACTTAAATAATCAGACTTCAAATCTTGCTGCACAAATTATTTGGCATTTTATTCAAGGAGTGTCTCAATGTCAGAACGATTTTCCTGATAGTAAATCAAAAAATTATACTAAGTTTATTGTAAATAATTGTAAAATAAATCAAAACATTGCTTTTTATAAGAGCAATATTACATCTCGTTGGTGGTTGGAGATACCTTCTACAAAAAATAAAAAAAGTAATCATCTTATCTCATGTTCTTATAATGATTATAAGAAATTTTGTAATAATGTAATCCCTGATAGATTATGGAAAATGATACAAAAATTTGATTAACGTACAGTTTTGTTATGCGAAGATGTAAAAAAAAAGATAAAACTTTTATGCTTGTCTTTCGTACAAAATAAAAGTTAATATTTTATTTATTAACTATAAATTGTTAATAAAATTTGTGTGAATGGTTTTTTTTTGTTTATTTTACCTTTTGTAAACCATAATAATCTTGGAAACAAGTAATAGAGCATGAAAAAAATTTTTTCTTTAAATATATTATTATTAATTTTTTATATTTCAAGTGCTCAGCAAGATTCACAGTTTGGTTTAAATATGTTTAATCAGATGGCTATTAATCCGGGTTATGCAGGCAGCAAAGATGCTGTTTCTTTAGTTCTGCTCGGTCGTGAACAATGGATGGGTTTCGATGGTGCCCCTAAAACGCAAGTTTTTAGCATTCACACTCCTTTCAAATTATTCAATGCACAACATGGAGCAGGCTTGAGCATAACAAATGATAAAATTGGTTTTGAAACTAACATGGGAATTAATCTGGCTTATTCTTATCATAAATATATGGAGCAAGGGAATTTAGGGATTGGATTTAATGCAGGCTTAATCAATCAATCTTTATCTCCTGTTTGGATTTTTCCCGAGGCGAGTAATGACCCTGCTGTTCCCGTTGGTGGTGATGATAAACCAATGATTTTTGATTTGGGATTAGGTGCTTTTTATCAAACCGATAATTTTTATCTTGGAATTTCTTCCTCCCATCTCAATCAACCTAAAATTAAATATAAAGTCGGAATTTTAAACAATAATTATTCATATATAAGTCGACATTATTATGTTACAGCAGGATATAGCTATCAATTAGCAAACCCGTTATTTGAATTTCGTCCATCAATTTTTATTGAATCAGACCAAACATCTTCTCAATATAGTATAAATGGGATGTTGTTATACAATAAAAGATTTTGGGGTGGCGTTTCATATAGAGTAACTGATGCAATTACTACAATGTTTGGTATAGAATTTTTAAGTGGATTAAATATCGCGATTGCTTATGATGTGCCGGCAACAACAAAAATTAATTATAAATATCAAAGCGGGTCTTTTGAATTTATGATAAATTATACATTTAATGTGAGTATTGAAAAGGAAAAAAATATATATAAAAGCATTCGTTTCTTGTAAAAAAAATAATATTGTAGAATTTTATGAATTTATAAAAAAAATACTTATTTTTAAATTTTAAATGTCATATTTTATATTAGTTTAAATATATTTTATGAGTATCTTTACAAAAATATGTCTCAATTTAATGTTCTTAATATGAAAAAGTTATTAATAATTAGTGTAATTTTAACAGTATTTACAAGTTGTGGAAATTATGGGAGTGGAGAATTAATCGGAGTGCAAGATAGAGCACCATGGTCAACTGCAAATCCATTTGGTATGGTGTATGTTCCGGTTGGTAGTTTTCATATGGGTCCTAATGATCAGGATGTGCCATGGGCTGTTACAGCTCAATCAAAAGTAGTGTCTGTGAGTCCATTCTGGATGGATGAGACAGAAATTACTAATAATGAATACCGACAATTTGTGAATTGGGTTCGCGACTCAGTCGCATATCGTTTATTAGGTGAATCAATAGATCAATATCTTATTTCTGAGGATGCCCTTGGTAATGAGATTGACCCGCCTTTTATTAATTGGGAACAAGAAATTAATTGGCAAGGAGAAGAAGAAAATGATATTCTTCAAGAAATGTATTATCCTGAAAACGAAAGATTTTATAGAAGGAAAAACATAGATACTCGTAAATTAACTTATGATTATTTTTGGATTGATTTCAAACAAGCAGCTCAAAAATTTGATTTTGACAAACAATCTCGTCGTCGTTATAATTATGAAACAGGTCAATACGATGGTGATGTATATAATGAAAAAGGAGAAAAAGTTCCGGTTAGAGATCGCTCATCTTTCATTATGCACGATCATGTTAATGTTTATCCCGATACTCTTTGTTGGATAAGTGATTTCTCTTATTCATATAATGAACCCATGTCAAATATGTATTTTTGGCATCCTTCATTTGATAATTATCCTGTTGTTGGTGTTACTTGGAAGCAAGCAAATGCTTTCTGTATTTGGAGAACTTCAATTAAGAATGCTGCTGCCTCTCAAAACAGAGAAGCTTTTTCGCAAGATTACAGATTACCAACCGAGGCTCAATGGGAATATGCTGCTCGTGGAGGACTTGACTTATCAATATATCCCTGGGGTGGTTATTATACCAGGAATGATGAAGGTTGTTTCCTTGCAAATTTTAAACCTCTTCGTGGTAATTACGCCGATGATGGCGGACTACACTCTATGGTAGTAGCTGTTTATGAACCTAACGATTATGGTTTGTATGACATGGCAGGGAATGTTGCGGAATGGACATTAAATGCTTTCGATGAATCTGCTTATAGTTATACTCACGACTTAAATCCTGATTATTCATATAATGCCTTGCCGGACGATCCCCCTGTAATGAAACGAAAAGTTATTCGTGGTGGTTCATGGAAAGATATTGGTTATTTCCTTCAAAATGGTACAAGAACTTATGAATATCAAGATTCATCTAAATCATATATCGGTTTTAGATGCGTTCGTGCATATATGGGTCAAGATTTTGAATATGGTGGTAAATCACATGTTTATTAATAGTTAAAATTTTTGCGTTATGATGAGTATATCAGAAATAGTTGAAACTAAAGCCTATAAAAAACTTATGGCTAAAGTGTATGGATGGGGTGCTGCCGTTGTCCTTCTTGGAGCATTATTTAAAATTCAGCACTATCCCTACGCAGGTGAAATGCTTATTCTCGGTATGGGAACAGAAGTAATGATTTTTTTTCTTTCAGCTTTTGAACCTTTGCACGAGGAAATAGATTGGACTCTTGTATATCCTGAATTGGCAGGAATGGGCGATGGTTTTGGGGAAGATGTTTCTGATTCTTACAGAAGAGATAGAGATACGAAAGTCAGAGAACAAAGTCGAAAGGTAGGAAGTGAATACCAAACCAGAGGCGTAACTTATGCACATGAACAGGCACAAGAAGTTGAGAGTGAAACAATTTCGTCTAAAGGAAAAGTTGTAACCGGTCGGCAGGTCTCCAGTCTTAGTAAATTTGATAAATTATTAGAGAACGCAAATATTGGACCTGAAATTTTTGAAAAATTAGGGAAAGGTCTCGGGAAATTAACCGACACTGCGTCCAAATTGTCAGATATTTCAAATGCAACTGTAGCTACTGATAAATATGTTAACAGCATGAATAATGCTTCAGCTTCTGTTAATAATTTTGCCGAGAATTATGACAAATCTTCAGAAGTGCTAAAAGAAACAGTTGGGAGTTTGTCCGGTGCTTATTTAAAAACTTCTGAGATTATTACTAACTCAGGCGATGATCTCGCCGCATCATATAACAAACTTGCAGAAGCATTTACAACTGATTTATCATCATACTCTGAAGAAAATAATACACATAAAGCCGAATTAAAAACATTGAACAAAAATTTATCAGCATTAAATGCAGTATATGAGTTAGCTTTAAACAATACTGATGAACACATAAAAAAATCTGAAAAAATATATGATGGTTTAGATTCGATTGTTGACAATCTTAAAGATTCAGCAGAAGAAACTAAGAAATATCGAGAGGAAATGTCTAAACTACATAATAATTTGGCAGAACTGAATAATATCTATGGTAATATGTTAACTACTATGAATATTAATTCAAATAATTAGTGATTTTAATATTTTTGAATTAGAATTATGAGTGGAGCAGCAAATTGTCCGGAAACACCTCGGCAGAAGATGATAGGGATGATGTATTTATTTCTAACAGCTATGTTGGCATTAAATGTGTCAAGAGAAGTATTAGAATCTTTTACTCTTGTTAATCAGAGTTTAACTAATACTACTGAAAATTTTATTAAAAAGAACGAGAAAGTTTATATCAATTTTGAACAAGCTGATATTGAAAATCATGCTAAAGTCGGCGAATGGAGAGAAAAAGCTTTGAACGTAAAGGAGAAAGCCGATAGTGTTTTTGAATTTATTCAAGATTTAAAATTAGAAATTGTTAGAAAAGGTGATGGGGATGATGCAGAGGCTATTGAAGGAAGAAAAATTAACACAGAAAAAATTAATGCCAAAGATGATCTTAATAAAGCGGCTGAAATTATGGTTGGGAGCACAGGAATTGGCAAAGGGAGAGATTTGAAGATAATGATAAACCAATACAGGGAATATTTAGTTTCTTTAGTTTCTGCAAAAGATTCTACAATTATAGCAGCCGTTAAGCAAGGCCTTGATACTTCTGACCCTAAACCGAAACCTGGTGAGTCTGAACATCAGTCATGGGAAACGTCGCATTTTGAACATTTACCTTTAGTGGCTGTTATTACTATTATGTCAAAATTACAAAGTGATATCAGAAATGCTGAGGCAGATGTTGTAAATTATTTATATAGCCAGATTGATGCTTCGTCTTTTAAGTTTAATAAGCTCTGCGGGACAATTATTCCTAATTCAAATTATATTTTTAAAGGTGGCGTTTATGAAGCTGAAATATTCTTAGCAGCCTTTGATACCACTCGTCAACCTGTGATCTTTGTTGGAAATTATGATTCAACAGAAACAGGATATAAGATGATTGGAGATTATGATTCTGTTCCAATAGTTAATAGTAAAGGTGTTTATAAAGTAACAACTCAAAAAGAAGGTTATCAAAAATGGGGAGGACTTATTCAATATATAGTGCCCGGTGGAGGTGTACAGAATTATCCTTTTAAAGGTGAGTTTAAAGTTGCCAGTCCAAATTTAGTTGTTTCTCCTACTAAAATGAATGTGTTTTATTACAACATTGATAATCCTGTCGATATTTCAGTGTCGGGTGTTGCTTCTGACAAAATACATCCTGCTGCATCAAATGCTACTATTAAACGTGCAAGAAAAGGAGGTTATATTGTGAGACCGACTAAAACCGGAGGAATTGTTAAAGTCAGAGTTACTGCGGATGTTAATGGCGTAAGAAAACCAATGGGATATAAGAATTTTAGAATAAGAACTGTTCCAAAGCCCGTTGCTAAAGTTATGGGGAAATCACAAGGGACAATAGGAAAAAATATGCTTCTCGGAGCTCCCGGTGTTAATGCCGAGCTTGAAGATTTTGTTTTTGATTTAAGATTTTTTGTTAAAAAGTTTACAGTTACAGCGACCATTTCAGGTTATTCAAACTCAATTCCACAAAATGGAAATAAATTTTCCTCAAAACAAAAACGATTTATTAAAACTTTAAGATCCGGAGATAATCTTATTATTGAAGATATTAAGGCTGCCGGACCAGATGGTAGAATGAGGGAACTTCAACCATTAGTTTTTAAAATTAAATAAAATAAAAAAGACTTATTAATATAGTGATAAAAATAAATTGTAAACACATAAACCTAAAGATTAATCTGTAGGTTCGTAAAAAAACCAGTTAAATAGTAAGTTATCTAATATAAGCATTTTATAAAATTTAAATATATGAAAAAGTTATTTTTTGTTCCAATTTTTTGTTTATCTCTTTTTTGGTTTAATACAAATACTGTTAAATCTCAAGTTAACGATGGTATATATGAAAAAGAACATGTGACAAGTAGAAGTCGTGTAAAATATTCATATTTAAGAGAAGCCGATGTAATGTGGAAAAAACGTATATGGCGTGTAATTGATTTGCGTGAAAAAATTAATCAGCCTTTATATTTCCCTACACAAAAATTAGGTGATAGAATGAGTTTGATGCAACTATTATTGTGGGGCATTACAAACGAAGGTTTGACGGTTTTTTCTGCAGACGATGATAACTTTTCTGCTCCAATGTCAAGAAGTCAAGTTGAAGAAAAAATGGGGGCAATTGATGATACAATGCTGGTTGCAAATCCGGAGACCGGTGAAGAAGAACAGCAAATTATTCCCGGAGAAATTCATACTGATGAAATAAAACAATATATACTTAAAGAAGAGTGGTTTTTCGATAAACAATTATCAGTAATGAAAGTTAGGATTATTGGCATTTGTCCTGTTAGGTTTTATATTAGAGAGGATGATGTAACAAAAGAGATTAGAAAGACCCGGGTTTTTTGGGTTTATTTCCCCGAAGTTCGTCGTATTCTTGCTAATCATGCTGCATTTAATACTTTTAATGATGCTGAACGAAGAACGTTTGACGATATCTTTGAAAAACGATATTTTAACAGTTTTATAGTTCAAGAAGCTAATGTTTATAACGATAGACCTATTTCTTCTTATGCTGAAGGTATTGAAGCTTTGTTAGAAGCTAATAGAGTTAAGGCTAAGTTATTTAGAATGGAACAAGATTTGTGGGAATATTAAAATTAATTTTTTCCTAATATAATAGCCTCCGAGGAATTTTACCCTGAGGCTTTTTTTATTAATTTTTATATTGGAACCAAACATTAAACCTTAAACTTTACACCTCAAACTTATACATATTTATCTCCTTTTTTTATTGATAGATCATTTACAAATTGTCTTATCTGTTGTTCTTCTTCTTTTTTACAAATAAGTAATGTGTTTTCAGATTCAACAACAATATAATTGGCAAGACCCTGCATTACAACTAATTTTTCATCAGGAACATTTACTATACAGTTTTCAGAATCATAAACAAAAACATTTTTTCCTTTTATAGCATTAGAATTTTTATCTTTTTTTGAATGTTCATAAAGAGATCCCCATGTGCCTAAATCAGACCATCCAAACTCAGAGCATAAAACATAAACGTTTTTGGCTTTTTCCATTATTCCATAGTCAATTGATATATTTTTGCACTCAGAATAAGTTTGTGTTATAAAATTTTCTTCACCCTCTGTATTGTAAATGTCTATTCCTTTAGAAAATAAAGCATTGACCTCATATAAATGTGTTTCAAAAGCATTCATAATAGTTTTTAATGACCAAATAAATATTCCTGAGTTCCAGTAAAAATCCCCACTTTCAAAGAATACTTTTGCCAATTCACTGTCCGGTTTTTCTGTAAAAGTTTTAACTTTATTTATATTAGAAGTTTTGTTTTCTTTTTTATCTATTTGAATATACCCGTAACCGGTTTCAGGCCTGTTTGGTTTCATACCTAATGTAAGCAGAACATTATTATTGTCAACAAAATCGAATGCTTCTTTTATTGTTTTTAAAAATTTTTTTTCTTTAAGAATTAAATGGTCAGATGGAGCAACAACAATATTTGCATCAGGATTTGTTTTTTGAATTTTATAATTTGCATAGGCAATGCAAGGAGCGGTATTCCTTCTCGAAGGTTCTAATAAAACTTGATTTTGATGTATTTCAGGTAGCTGCTCAAGAACTAAGTCCTTATATCTCGTATTTGTTACAATATATATGTTTTCAACAGGACAAATTTTTTTAAATCTTTCAAAAGTTTGTTGTAAAAGAGTTTGACCTATTCCCAGTATGTCTAAAAATTGTTTAGGTTTTGAATCTCTGCTTAGAGGCCAAAATCTACTACCAACTCCTCCCGCCATTATAACGCAATAATTGTTCTTTTTCATATGTTTATATTTTTGTATTTAGTACATATTCAGTTATTTATAAATATTGAATAATGAACACTGAATATCGAATGATGAAGTTTTTGTTTCAATTTTTATTTTTTACTTCGTAATTCATTATTCCTTGTTCGATATTCGATATTTTTTTGATATAATCATTCCCTTGTGTGTCCAAATTAAATCTAAAATCCAAAATCATAATTCTATTTGGTCATGGATGTTTCATCTGTTTATTTTTTATATTCGGTTGATATTAATTTATTATA